>JBBPIG010000015.1 GCA_038040445.1 Acidobacteriota bacterium
AGCCGACGGGATTCGAACCCGCGACCTCCGACGTGACAGGCCGGCGTTCTAACCAGCTGAACTACGACTCCGCGCTTCAAAACTAAAACTGTTTCTCAATCGGTTGCTGAAGCCTTGCAAACTTGGTCGGCGGTACTGGGTTCCAACCAGCGGCGCCGGTTTGTAAGCCGCCAGCAAGCCGACAACGCTGAACAACCGAAAGCGAGTATAGACGGAAACGCTGGACGATTGCAAGAAAGCCGTCAGCGAATGTCCGTGCTTGTTTACCATTGTTTGAAGAGACTGGGGACGCCTCTGGGGATGAAACCCCGTTTTTTGTTTCGTGGTATAACGGCTTAAGAAAGGTGAAGTATGAAACGGTACAAAGAGAAAGACGGCAAGCTTTTGCGCGCATCACGCCTGGAGCACACGGAAGATTCTGCTTGTAGGCCAAATCGCCGGTAGCACCGAAGCATACAAATGCGTCTGAATTGCGGAGTCGCCATTCTTAGCTCTTTTTCGTGGCTGCTTTTCTCCGGGTGCCCCCGTTCTCTAAGATCTGCTAAAGCAAACGTAACCACTCCAACACACTCTTCTGTGCAGTGCCACAGCCTCGGCCTTTGAGCTTGATGAACGCGAGCCTCTGACTTAGCCACACATACAAATCTAGCGAGGAACGGGCGAGTGTGCGGCCTTGGAACGATCCCCGGTCCCCTTCTTCAGGCGCTCTTCGACCGCGTTCCAATCGATGTTAGAGAAGAAAGCTTCGATGTACTTGGGGCGCTCGGCTGGCTTATAGTCCAGCAAGTACGCATGCTCCCAGACGTCCATCACGAGCACTGGATTGAAACCTGCGACGTTGCCGATCTGATGCTCGCTGATCCAATGGTTCGACAGTCTATCGTTCGCCGGATTCTGATTACAGATGGCCCACCCAACGCCGCGCATCTTGCCAACGCCGACGAAATCAGTCTTCCAAACCGCGTAACTGCCAAAGCTTTGCTCCGCCGCTTTGAGGAATGCCGAACTGCGTTCCGGATCGCCTGCTCCGCCCCGCTTCATGTTGCCGAAATAGTATTCGTGCAAAACCATCCCGTTATACTCGAACCCGAGACGACGCGTTAGCTCAGAGTAGGCCGGCATTTCTTCCTGGTCGATGTGACCGTCTTTGATGAACTCGGCAATCTTTTCCGTCAACAGATTGGTTTGCGTGACATAGCCCTCGTAGAGCTTGATGTGCATTTCGACGGTTTCGTCAGAGATGCCGCTCAAGCCACTCAGCTTAAACTGCTTGGCCTGATAGATCACGTTGTCGCTCATTCTCTTTCCTCCTTGAGGTAGTAGATTCTCTTTTTCAACACAGCAGGCGTTGCGATTGCTGATTCGTTGGCCGCCGCTAACCGTTTGAATTGAGCCGTCCAGACATCCCTATACCTGCTGCGCTGAAGCCCTCTGGCAGCTTTCCAATGCTACGCTCAACAGGGGATGGTTTCCGTTCAATATTGGACAATTCCCAAATAGGACAATGTTGTGAGAAGCATTTGACGGAAGCAGACAGCACATCGCCGGCAACTTTCTTTTCGAGATGGTGCAATATTGCACAGCAATTAATTCCAGTCCGGCGGATTATCAGTAGGGACCTCAAGAAACTATCAACGCTTAAGAAGAAGCTTACTGGGCTTAAGAAGAAGCTCACTGGGTAGGGACGGGGAATATGCAATCACCTAGGGGAGACAAGTATGTGGAGAGAGGATGATTTCGAAGACAAAGGTAAACAGATCAAGGGCGTGCGCAAGGACAGGGGCGGGGAGTTGATTAACGACCCAGACCTCGAACCTGAAGGCAAAGCCGAGAGTTCTGATGGAAGAGCCCAGGAGTTGAGCCATTAGCGGCCCGGCCTGAATCGCTTCGGAGCCGATCACCCTGGCGCACTTCACGCCACAGGTGATCAGCCCGGCAAGCCTGCAAGCAGATCAAGGCAGGTCAAACAAAGGAGAACGTCAATGAATGAGTTTTTATCGGATGTCAAAGAGATTCGGCAGCGGGCGCGCAAGCATATTGAGCAAGGCCCGGTCACCGACGGCTACAAGGCGGACCGCACGAAGGTGATCGCCGTCTTGAACGAAGTGCTTGCGACCGAGCTGGTATGCGTTCTGCGCTACAAGCGTCATTACTTCATGGCCAGCGGTATTCACGCCGAGCCCGTAGCGCGCGAGTTCCTCGAACACGCCAACGAGGAGCAGGTGCATGCGGACATGGTCGCTCAGCGCATCACGCAGCTTCAGGGCGAGCCGAACTTCAATCCGGAGGGCCTCGCTACGCGGAGCCATTCGGAATATGTCGAGGGAGGCTCGCTCGTTGAGATGATCCGCGAAGATTTAGTTGCTGAGCGCATAGCCGTCGAATCGTACTCGGAGATCATCCGGTGGCTTGGCAACGACGATCCGACCACGCGCAGCGTCATTGAAGAGATCCTCAAGAAAGAAGAGGAGCACGCGGATGACCTGTCAAACATGCTCGCGACTTTCGACCCGGAGAAAGCTCCGGCGCCCAAGCCAAAAATGAAAAGTCACGGAGCCTAGTGAAGTTTACAGGTATCTGGGATGGGCGGTGAAGCTCGACTTTAGACGGGAACGCAAGGTCGAACTTTTGCACGAGGCGTTTTGGCGCCCTATTTCGCCAGGCGAGGGCAAGCGCAGAGTGCTCTTCTTCGCCGCCCGGAGCTTCACCTTCGTGGCCCCCCGGTGGCGTCCCCGCGCACCCCCACGCACCATTGAAAGACTTCGGGTTCGGCTCAGTCAACACTTCGGTTTGGAGGCAAAGGAGTCCAGAGGATGAGCACGAAGACGACCTCGGCAAAGTCTGCTGCTTGTAGTCTTTCAAGCGGCTGCAATCTCAATCTTGAGGGACTAGAGTGAAGATTCGAAGTATCCCAATAGCGGCTCTGGTTGTCTTACTCTCTCTTGGCCTGGTTTCTTACTTATGGTATCTAAAGCATCCCAGTCTGGCAGGAGAAGGCCCTGTGGACGAGGCGGGGGATGTCCCATTAGGCCCTCCCATCGAGCGCGACCTTGAAGCCATTAAACAACGTGGCACCCTCACGATTCTCGCACCCCACAACTCAACCACATACTTTCTTCTTCGTGGCGAGCCTATGGGCTACGAATACGAATTGCTCAAGGCCTTTTCGCGGGAGCATGGCCTCACATTGGTGATGGAGGTCGTCAAAAACCAGAAGACTCTTTACCAAATGCTTAATCGCGGCGAAGGCGACATTGTGGCTGCTCGGATTATCCCTAAACAGGAGGATGAAGCAAAAGTCTCATTTACAAATACCTTGTATCGAACTGAACCAGCACTCGTGCAGCAGAAAAAGCCACCCGATCAGGCGAACCTGCCCGAGGCTGTCAAGAGCGACATAAAGTCTGAGCCTGCCGACATAAAACCAGATGAGATAGAAATACATGCCAGGCTCATTACAAAGCCTTCTCAGCTAGCCGGAGAGACAGTTACGTTACCAAAGAAATCTGCCTACCGCAGGACACTGATAGAACTGGCCGATGAAATCTCAGGCGATATACAAGTTGTTGAGGTGGGAGGTAAGATCGATGATGAAGCGCTGATCAACAAAGTGGCAAAAGGAGATATCGAGTACACCGTCGTGCAGAATAATTTGGCTGAGTTGAAGGAATCCTATTTCACTAACATCAAGATTCGCCCGCTTGTTGGGGCCTCAAACAGGGTCGCGTGGGTGATCAGGAAAAACTCATCCGAACTGCTAAAAGAGTTGAACCGATGGATAGAACACAAAAAGAACGGCTCACTATTCGACAAAATGTACAAGAAGTATTTCATCGACCGGAAGGGTTACAAGGAGCGCGCTGCAAGCGAGTACCTAACGCATGAGACAGGTAAGCTATGTCAGTACGATCCCCTGCTCAGACAATATTCGGCGGAACTTAGCTGGGACTGGCGGCTACTGGCATCGCAAACGTTTCAAGAATCTCGTTTCAAGCCCAATGCGAAGTCATGGGCGGGGGCAACAGGCCTGTTGCAGCTCATGCCGGCGACTGGACAAGAGTTCGGCGTGCAGAATCCGCGGGACCCGGAGGACAACGTGCGTGGTGCGGTCAGGTTTCTTATCTGGTTGACCGATTATTGGAGTAAGAGAATCGAAGATAGAGATGAGCGCCTTAAGTTCATCCTGGCATCATACAACTGCGGCGCAGGCCATGTAGAAGACGCGCAGCGGCTGGCAGAAAAGTACGGAAGCAACCCTAAAGCCTGGGACGATGTCGCGTATTGGCTCTTGCAGAAATCAAAGGTGCAGTATTCAGAGGACCCGGTAGTGAAATATGGCTTCTGCCGCGGCATCGAGCCGGTGACATATGTGAGTTTGATTCTTAAGCGGTTTGAGCACTACAGAAGGTTTGTCACAGCATAATCCTGTATCGAGGCAATCCCACCACCGCAATTGGTTGATTCCCTTTTTCGTCAGCCTGCTAGGCCCGGTTCCCAACCGACCTGTTGATTGGAACTCTATTTCCACGTTTGTCCAATATTGAACGGTGCTGGATTCGAGATAGGGGTATTGTACCTACTGACCAGAACGGAGGCTAGAACGATGACAGACAGAATCGTAGAAGTTCATTCCGATGGCGGGGGCGGCAGCGGTGCGTTGGCCGTCTTGGCCGTTGTGTTGGGTTTGATCGTGGTGTTGGCGGTGCTTTATTTCGCAGGCGTCTTCCGGCGCGGTCCTGCAAAGCATGAAGTTGATATCAACATCAATAAGCCAGGCGTCGTGCTTCAACTGCGCTAGCTTGTTCGAGACAAGATCATCGGGGAATTGGGCGGAATTGAGACGAGCTAGATTAGGCCGGGGTGGTGAGATGCCCGGGCCGAAAGGAGTGAGTAAATGAGTACCACGACAATACTGATTGTTATCGTAGTCCTGGTTCTGCTCTTTGGCGGGGGCTATGGCTACAGTCGTCGGAGGGGCTGAAAGATGCGCTGCACAATCCCTGGGCTGCTAGACGCCAGTGGAGAAACGAGCGACGGGATAAGTCCAGACCCGCGAAAGATGGCGGGCCGCTTGATGTTAATCAGATCGCCGGCCAGTCGGACCAGGCCGGCGTATTACAAAAGAAAAGGAGAACTAAGCCATGGGACTACCAAACAAAGCTGAGGTTAAAGGCAAGATCAAGAAGGCAAAAGGCACAGTAAAAGAGGATGTTGGGCACGCGGTAGGCAATCGAAGGATGGAAAACCAAGGCGCCGCCGACCGCCGCGAAGGGAATGTCCAAGAGACTCTAGGCAAAGCGAGACGCAAAGTTGGCGATGCCGTGAAGGACCTTGGTAAGACCTTGCGCAAATGACGGGTAGCCGCATTTCTGCTCCAATTTGACCACCTTGGCTTTTTGGCTCACTTGCGTTCACAGTATTTTCTGGACGCTTGCCGGAACTAAGATTCGGGAGGACAACAATGAAGCGATTACTAGCAACGACAGCATTGTCTTTGGCGCTTGCTCTCAGTGCAGTAGTGCCAGCAGCGATGGCAAGACCTGAGACGCGCAAAGAGGCGGTGAAGGTCTGCCATGACTTGTACCTGCAATCCATAATGACGGCTAACGACAGCTACAAAGCCGCTGTGAAAAACGCAAATACCACGAAGGGTAAGGAGCGTAGAGATGCCTTAGCGGCGGCCAGCAAAGCGAGACGGGACAGCAAGGTGCAGGCGAGAGAATCCGAGAAGACTTGCATCGCTAAAGCCCCGAAAAAGTGATAATCGGCTAGATACCTTCCTTGATACAAGGCGGCTCTCGGGACCTGGTGGGCGTCCGGGAGGTCTGGCGGCGCGAACGGGCGCCGGCGCGGGCTACTCGATGTCGAACTGCTGCAGGAGGCGTTTTGGTGCTCTGTTTCGCCAAGCGAAGACGAGCGCCGTGCGCAGAGTGCTCTTCTTCGCCGGCGCGGAGTTGCACCTCGTCGCCCCGTCACGTCCCCAGGCACCATTGAACGGCTTGAAACTTCGGGTTCGGCAAACGAAGGACTCCTAGTTGCTCAGGCGTCAGTTTGACCGTCGCCCCAGAGTGTAGCGAAGATCTTCCCACCGACGCGGAAGTCCGGGTGACCCATATGCGCGGCTTCCGACGGTTCCGGTAGACCGAGAGCCATTTTTCGAAACTCTTCCGCAGTCAGACCTGCCCCTCCAGGCCAAATCAAGCTCACTTACACCTACACCTTCAGTCCATCTTGTGACGGGGCAGGCCGGACACGCTAAGCTAGTCTCGTCAAATTCAGTGCAGATTTAGCAATGGAGCAAACCTGTGAAACTTACGCGTGATATTCATAGCCTCAGCACATTCAAGCGCGACAGCGCGAAGCTGATGCGCCAAATGAAGAAGACGAAGGCGCCTGTGGTGCTGACCGTAAATGGAAAGCTGAGTTGGTTGTGCAAGACGCCGAGAGCTACCAACAATTCGTTGGAAGCGAAAGACAGAATGGCTGGGAAGCAACTGGACCGTAAAATGAAAGGTCGCTCACGTCCAGCCGCCATCACATCGTTGCGAACATCCCTATCGCCGCCGCCGCCATGATCGCCGCCGTCGCCCAGCCTAGCCACGTGAGCACAGGAGGATTGACTCGCTTACCCATCACCTTTTTGTTGCTGGTCAAGAGCACGACTAGAACGATCAACGGCGGCGCGAGGACTCCGTTCAAAACCGCCGCCAGGAACAACATCTTCACCGCATGGATGCCGGCATAGTTTAGTGATAACCCCAGCAGCATCGACACGGCCACGACTGCGTAAAACTTCTTTGCCAGCCGCGGCTCGTCTTCGAGCGTTCCGCGCCACAGGCGCGCTTCGGCAATGGCGTAAGCTGCCGCCCCCGCGAGGACAGGCACGGCCAGCATCCCGGTGCCGATCAATCCCAAAGTGAAAAGCAAATATGCGCCGTTGCCGGCGACCGGCTTGAGGGCCTCCGCCGCCTGCTGCGCCGTCTCGATGCGGGTTTTACCGTCAGCATGCAAAGTCGCGGCGGCGGTGAGAATGATGAAATACATCACGAGGTTCGAGAAGAACATTCCCGTGAGCACGTCTGTTCTCGATTTGCGAAGTTCTTCATTGGTCGCGCCTTCACGCTCGCGAACTGTGCGGCGTCCCATCTTTCTCTCTTCTTCCACCTCCTGCGAGGCCTGCCAGAAGAAAAGGTAAGGAGAAATGGTAGTTCCCAGAATCCCGACGAACGCCGCCAGATAATTGCTGGACCACTCAATATGAGGAACGAACGTCGAGCGCAAAACGGCTCGCCAGTCAGGATGTGCGAGAAACGCCGCGATGATGTAGGCGAACAAGATCAGCGTGAGCCACTTGAAAACTTTTGCAATTAGACTATAGGAGGTCCAGAACAGCAGCGAGACAACCAGCGCCGCGTAAATCGGCGTCCAGATGAAATGACTGATGCCGGTGACCATGCTGGTGGCTTCGGCCATCCCGCCAAGATCGGCGCCGATGTTGACGACGTTCGCTATCACCAACAAAGCGCACGCCCCCCACACGACGCCGCGCGGATAGTTGCGCCGCAAGTTTGACGCGAGACCTCGTCCGGTGACCAGTCCCAGCCGCGCGCACATCATCTGCACCGCTGCCATCAAGGGAAACGAGAAGAGCGCGGTCCAGAGCGGCGCGTATCCAAACGAAGCGCCCGTCACTGAATAGGTCGAAATGCCGGAAGGGTCGTCGTCGGCCGCACCGGTAATCAAACCGGGACCCAATTCAGCAAAGAACCGTTGAACGCCGCGAGGAGCGACGCCCTCCAGCGTGCTCTTTTTCTTTTTCTTCTTCTTTGTCTTTGTCATCGAAGCGCCGTCAAAAGCTAGAGTATCCTAGCGTGGCCATCCCTTTTGATGCCACCGATCCGGCCGGACATGATTTGATCTACTCAATGTCTCGCAGCCAGCCGCCGGCGAAACCTGCCCGTCGAAGCCCGGTGATGATGTACGTGCAGCGACGCATCAGCCGCCAAAGAAATCCTGAGCGATAGTTCTCAATCATCAAAACTATCGGACCCTGATCCAGCCCGTAGTAACCCTTTGAGACCCAGTCCTTGCTTTGCGCCGTCGAAAACGTCGGATTGAAACTGCACTTGAATCCGTACTTGCTGGTCATCTCAGGGAAGGTCTCGTCGAAATATTGGATCGACGGCAACACGATCTCGGGCGCGAACGGAAGTGAAGCGATCACCGCCCACGGAGCAAGCGTACCGTCATCCGGTCCGTTTGGAATACCGCGGTTTATGTAGTCGTAGAACCGGCGCAGCTTGCCTCCGATCTTTTTCCTCGCTGGTCCGGGACCATCGCTCGCAGTGAGACCCCAAATGTATTCACCATAACCTGCAAAGCCTCTCGGGTTGCGGATCGCGTACTGCTGCTGAATGTAGGTAGCGCGGCGGCTATTCTCGAAATAGTCGATCGCTTTGTTGCGCATGTATTCGTCCTGAATGCCGCGAAAGTCGATCCACATGTGCGAAAGCTGATGGATGAAGAGCGGACCTGCGTAGAGAAACTCGTGACCATAAAGATTTCTCCACTCATAAGTCCTGGTCCAAGCCTTGTAGCTCTTTTCGGGCAACGGGTGTTCTGGCGAGGCGAGACCGAGGATGTAAAGAATCAGGGCTTCGTTGTAACCTTGCCAACGATACTTGATGAACCCGCTTTCGGGTCTCCAGCCGTGCGTGACCGTCAATGCGCGATTCTGGGCCCATCGCCAGTCGGCGCGGCGATAGAGGGCGTCGCCAAGTGTGCGAATCTCGCGCTCCTCTTCAGTGTCGCGATTGAAATACTCGGCGGCGGTCAGTGCTCCCGCGATCAAGTAGGCTGAATCGATTGTTGATAGTTCGCAATTCCACGTCCGGCGGCCGGTCTTCATGTCGAGAAAGTGGTAGTAGAAACCCTTGTATCCGGTGGCGTCTGGTTCCGGACCCTGTGGGCTATTCCAGAAGAAACGCAGTGTCGTGAGGGTTCGTCGAATCGCGTCGTCGCGCGTGATGAATCCACGCTCGACGCCGATGGGATAGCCCGCGAGTGCAAAACCAGTTGGAGCGATGCTGCACGGCGCTCCCTGGCGTGTGCTGTCCGGCACTAAGCCGTTCTCGGGATTCGTTTCCTTCAGGAAATAGTCAAAGGTAAGGCGCTGGAGCACCTCGAGCTTCTTGTCAGGATAAGAGTGTTGTCTCGGCTTCACCGCAAACCTCGCAACTAGTGACTTGTACCGGACATTTCGCTAGGGATCAAATCGGTAAGGAATTGGCGAAGTGTCTGTTACACGCCACTATGAGTCGGGAGGAAACTCAAATTCGATTGCCGCCACGCTGTTCGCCGGAAGCGTGACGTCCAACTCAATTCTTCCATCCGTGTATCGAAAATCAAGCGGCTCTCGCTTTAGCTGCGATGCGTCCTGGAGTTTGTCCAACTGTGAACTGCTCAAGTACTCCGGAGCGCCCATCTCCTTCCATAAACGCCGCGGGTTCGCGTGGTCCTCGTCGATTCGCCTCACCTGCGCGCTTGCCGGCTCAGGCGCCTTGCTTAACTGAATCTTTACTCGCTCCTTCTGAATGTGATGCCGCGGCAAGGCATGGTTTGTGAGCAACACCGTTGTCTTATTCACTCCACGAATAACCCAGGCATCGACCGTCTCATGCAGACCGTCAACGAGCAAGCTCTCGTTTCCCAACGAGTGCAGCAGCTCAAATGCGCGGTAGGCCGGTTTCGGAATGCCGTGAAGGTTCAGCAACCCAAACCCACCGTGAAACGGCTGCGAGGGAAAGTAGTTCTCCTCAAAGATGTCTGAGAAGGTCCAGAAGCTGTAGCCTTCGACCAGTCCGTTTGCTTCCATATGGTCTTCACGGCAAACGCTGAGTAGGGTTCATCATGCAGCGAATCGCGTGGGTTCGATGACGCATTCCAATCGGTGTAGTAGAGTGGCTTGCCCCGAGCGCGGCGTTTTGCGTCTTGAGCCTGCTCGCGGAGAATGCTTCGCTGGCTCTTTGCCAACTGGGTCAACGTATCGTCACCCTCTTCGCCGAACGCATCGGTCGGATAATGGTGCGTGCTGACGAAATCCGCCGGCAACCTCTCCTTATCGCAGTAGTCCAGAAACTCTGAAATCCATTCATTCAGGGCGATCGCGGGGCCGCCGACTCGAAGCGTTCCCTGATGCTCTTAATGGCATCGACGGTATAGTGGTAAAGCTTGAAGTAATCCGCTTGCGTGCCCGTCCAAAAGGCTTTGAGGTTCGGCTCATTCCACACCTCGAAGAACCACTCACGCACTTCACCGACACCGTAACGTTCAACCCAGTGAGATACCAGTTTACGAATGAGTTTTGCCCACCTCCGGTAGTCTCGGGGCGGCGTGATGTTCCCGCGATAGTGAAAGACTGTCCTGCGCCCGGAGGCGAGCGCGGTGGGCATGAAGCTCAGTTCAACGAAGGGCCGCATACCTATCGAGAGGAGGAAGTCACAAATCTGGTCCGCATTGAAGAACGAGTAGAGAGGCTTTTCCTGGTGAGAGATGAGCGTGCCCACATCATCCGAGAGCAAGCCATGAAACCGCACATAACGAAAGCCCAGCTCGTGATGGCAGCGCCGCAACTGGTTCTGCCAATCCGCGCGCAGCGCAACTGGGGCGTGATCGCTTCCGGCCGTGTGCTCCCAGAAGTGCGTGAGCGGCGACGCGGTCTCAGAAAGTTGGCACGTAAAATCTGGCATCGTTCGAGCTTCTTCAGCGTCTCTTTCTCAGCCGCTGATCTGGCTTTTGCGCGAGACACGGCCATCACTGTCGCGGGCGAGTGATGCCGAGCGCTAAGCGCCAGAATGTTCGCCTCCGATTATCCTGCGCGGCGGCGTTTCGCCTGCTTGGTCTTGTGCCGCAGTTCGGCTTCCTCGATAGAATGAGTCTCAGTAAGTTTGGCGTCGTGCTTGGCCATGGCAACCAGCTTTTGGTAATGCTTATGAAGTAAGAGAATAAAGTTGTTTCTATCGCCCCTAATAATGCCTGGCAGCTTTTCTCGAGCATTTCTGCTGATACCGCCGCAAAGGGAGTATCCGAGAGACGTAGACAAAGCGATGGGTTGGTGACGCCGTGAAGGACCTCGGTAGAACCATCCGTAATGATGGGCACTCAGGGCTTACGCACGTTTTCGAGTTTTGTGGATTGGCCGGCTTGCAGGGCAAATCCGTCTGCTCCTGGTTCTCTGGTCTGTGGATCGCCGTTTTACTCTAGGACGTCGGATCCTTTTGTCGAGTCGCCGTCACGCCGTGGATGATCGCTATGCCGATCAGACAGATAACGCCTACTCCGATCCACTTCTGAGGCACGTGCAGCAAGTGGGCGCCGATCGCCAGGCCGATAATCAATATGATGTAGCCGACGATGTAAATCCCGAATGACATTGTTGGCCCTCCTTAACATGAAAGACTGATGAGCGTAGCCCGAAGGATCGCGGCTCTTATGCCTTCGATACCATACTCTGATTCCGCGTCCAGCGCTGTTCAATATTGGACGGATCCAAGAATGACTTTCTGTCTGGCAGCTGCGGAGGCTGGCATCAATTATTGCACCTGGGGATGACTCAGGGGATAAATTGAAAGTAGAAGTTTGGCAGCGTCGGTGAGCTGTTGACTTACTTGGTGGGCGGTACTGGGTTCGAACCAGTGGCCCCCGGTTTGTAAGACCGATGCTCTACCGCTGAGCTAACCGCCCGCTTGGACAGCTTACTATTAAGGAGCGCCAACATCAAACTGTCAAGCAACGCACGCTCGAGCGTTCGCTACTTCGTTTGAGGACGCGGTCGCATCGGCTCTCGACCATTGAGCGGCTATTGATCCTGCTGGCGCGGCCGCGAGCAGGAGAACCATCGTCGGGAACCTGTCTAAACCGCACTCGTCCCAATATTTGTGCGCCTTAACTGTAACCACCCCAGATTGCAAAGCGTCTATAAGTATGCGACAAAATAAAGAAGTGGAACGTGGCGCAGAGACTCACTTGACCACTGGAGAACGAGGAACGGATGGCAGAGAGGCTTACGAAGTTCATCGCGATTATCAAGAAGCGGCGCACGCCAATCGGTATTATTTTGCTCCTTGCGGCAGTCGTTGGACTGGCAGCTTTTCTCTGGGGCGACAAGGCGAGCGCGAGCGACTACATCACAGCTAGAGTTGAGCGCGGCAGCGTCGAGGTCAACGTTGCAGCCACCGGCACTGTTCAGGCTGTCACCACAGTGCAGGTCGGTTCGCAAGTGTCGGGTACCGTTCAGTGGCTTGGCGCAGATTTCAACTCACAGGTGAAGCGCGGCCAGATCGTCGCGCGTCTCGACCCGGCGATATTCCAGGCTCAAGTTGAAAACGCGCGCGCCAACCTGGTCAACGCTCAAGCGGCGGTCACCGGTGCGGAAACCGAAATCGTCAATCAAAAAGCAAATCTGCTTGCGGCAAAAGCCAATCTGGAAGTGACGCGGGTTCAGCGCGAAGATGCTCAGGCGCTGGTCAAGCGGTACGAGGGACTGAAAGACGTTTTGTCCGGACGCGACCTTGAAGCCGCACAGGCGCAGGCTGGCGCAGCCGCTGCGCGCTACGAACAAGCCGCTGCTCAGGTCGCACAGGTTCAATCCGCCGGCAACTCTGCTAAGGCGAAACTCGACCAGGCGAAGGCTGCCGTCTCGCAGGCAAAGGCCCAGCTTCAACAATCGCAGTTGAACCTCGACCACTCGATCATCGCCTCGCCGATAGATGGCGTCGTGGTATCGCGCAACGTCGACGTAGGCCAGACTGTGGCGGCGAGCCTCTCAGCGCCGACCCTTTTTACCATCGCAAATGACCTGACAAAAATGCAGGTGCTCGCTTCGATCGACGAGGCCGACGTCGGTCAAATTCGCCAGGGGATCAAGGCGAGTTTTTCCGTCGATGCATACCCGGGCGAAACGTTCGCCGGCGAAATAAGTCAGCTCAGACTAAACGCCCAGACGTTGCAGAACGTGGTCACCTACAGCGCGGTCATTGATGTTGCCAACGCCGCTTTGAAGTTGCGTCCGGGAATGACCGCGAATATCACCATCCCGGTTGCGAAGCGCGATAACGTGCTGACGGTGCCCAATGCGGCGTTGCGGTTCAAACCCAACCTCTCTGACAAGGAGAACGAGGCGCTGCGTCAGAAAATGGAGGAGCGTAGACAGGAGCGCGACGCTCAACGGCAAGCCGGGAATGCTAACGAGGGACAGCCGGCAGGAACGCCGCAAGAACAACAAGGCCAACCACCTGCCGCTCAGAGCGGCCAGCAAGCGGGCGAAGGCCGTCAGCGAGCCGACGCCGCTCAAGGTGCAGGCGGCGACCCTCAGCGTCAGCGGGGCGGTCAAGGCGGCGGCGGCGGTCAACGGCAACAGGGCGAGGGCGGTCAGGGTGCTTCTGGTGGCGGTGACGGCGGCGGCCAACGAAGGCAAGGCCAGACGATCTGGATTCTAACCGGCGCCAAAACAATCGAGCCGCGCTACGTGCGCGCGGGTCTAACGAACGGCCGCGTCACCGAAGTAACGGGCGGAGACGTTCACGAAGGCGATATTGTGATCGTCGGACAAAACGAAACCGGTAACTCCAATAGACAGCCGGCTGCTACCCCGTTCGGCCAGCGGCCACCCGGTGGGGGCGGCGGCGGCGGTCGCGGGCCCGGCCGGTAAATCGAAAAGGAACGCCTGGAAACATCGTGGGCGCGAGCCTCGCATTGAGTGAGGCCGCGCCCAAATATTACGAAAAAAGGTAGAGACTCATTGGAAGCCCAGGTAGTCACCGAAACAAACTACGTCACCGACCCATTGCTTGGCCCGGCGCTCATCACGCTCGATCACATTCACAAGACCTATCAGATGGGTGACGTCGAAATACACGCGCTGCGCGGAGTTTCTCTGCACATCGATCGCGGTGAGTTCATAGCGATAATGGGCGCGTCGGGCTCTGGCAAGTCAACAATGATGAACATCCTTGGATGTCTGGACAAGCCGACGCGCGGGCACTACATCCTCGACGGCCAGGACGTTTCAAAGCTGTCTCGAGATGAGCTGGCTGACATTAGGAATCGAAAGATCGGCTTCGTGTTTCAAGGCTTCAATCTGCTATCACGAACCTCGGCGCTGGAAAACGTCGAACTCCCGATGCTGTACCGCGGCGTTAAGACTGCGGAGCGTTTGGAACGCGCCAGGGAAGCTCTCGATATAGTCGGCCTCGGCGAGCGGATGAACAACCTGCCGAACCAACTCTCGGGCGGACAGCAGCAGCGCGTGGCGATCGCCCGCTCGCTGGTGAACAGGCCCTCGATCATTCTTGCGGACGAGCCGACCGGCAACCTGGACAGCCGTACGGCTGTCGAAGTTATGGATGTATTTCAGCGGCTCAATGAAGAGCGCGGCATCACCATCGCCCTGGTCACGCACGAGCCCGACATCGCTCAATACGCGCGCCGCACGATCGTATTCAAGGACGGCCGGATCAAGAACGACTATATGATCAAGGAGTCGCGGTCAGCTCGCGAAGAGCTTGAGAGCCTGCCACCGATTGAGGACGACGAGGAGGATGACGAATGAGTTTGCTGTTGACCTTTAGGATCGCCATTCGCGCGCTGGGCCGCAACAAGATGCGGTCGATCCTCACCATGCTGGGCATCATCATAGGCGTGGGCGCCGTCATCGCCATGGTCGGCATAGGTCAGGGCGCGTCGGCGTCGATCCAGTCTCAGATCGCCAACCTCGGCAACAATATGCTTTTCGTGATGTCCGGCTCAATGAACACCGGCGGGATGCGCGGGGGCGCGGGCTCTTCCAATACGCTGACCCCTGAAGATGCAGTCGCAATTGAGCTGGAATGTCCTTCAGTGCGTGCCGTCAGTCCCGGCGTGCGCGCCAACGGTCAGCTTGTGTTCGGCAATCTAAACTGGGTCGCGTCGAGCGGCATTCAAGGCGCAAACGAGAAATTCCCTGATATTCGCGCATGGCCGGTTTCGAGAGGAGAATTCTTCACGGAAGGCGACGTGCGAACTGCGGCGCGTGTTTGCGTGATCGGCAAGACAGTTGCCGATAATGTCTTTGCGGACGGCGATCCGATTGGCCAGACGATGCGAATTCGCAATCTACCCTTCCGCGTGATCGGGGTGCTCAGCAGCAAAGGTCAAAGCGCGTATGGACAGGATCAAGACGACACGGTTATCGTTCCTTACACGACCGCGCAGAAGAAGATGCTCACAATCTCTCACATCCACCAGGTCATGGTTTCGGCCATCAGTCCCGCTGCAACTTTCACCGCGGAGAAACAGATAACCGATCTGCTTCGCCAGCGGCATAAGCTCGGCGCAAATCAAGAGAATGATTTCTTCGTGCGCAACCTGACCGATGTTGCCGAAGCGGCCGATCAATCCAGCAAGATCATGACCAACTTGCTCGCCTCGATTGCAGGCGTATCGCTATTGGTAGGCGGCATCGGGATTATGAACATCATGCTGGTGTCGGTCACCGAGCGCACCCGTGAGATCGGGATTCGCATGGCGATTGGCGCCCGCAGCGCCGCGATCAGACGACAATTTCTAATCGAGTCGATCACGCTGTCAGTGGTTGGTGGCGTACTCGGAATCCTGTTCGGCGTAGGCGCTTCAATCATAATATCTAAGACCCTCGGCTGGCCGACGTTGGTCTCGCCCGTTTCCATCTTCGCGTCGGTTATTTTTTCCGTATTGGTCGGAGTGGCGTTCGGCTACTACCCAGCACGAAAAGCGGCGGGGCTGGATCCGATCGACGCGCTTCGGTACGAATAGGCGCAGGGCTTGATTGAAGACGAAGAATTGAAAATCGCAAAGTCAAAGGGAACAACAACTCTTCAGCCGTTGTTCCTTTCAATTTGATTCCCGATTTGCTCTTTTGCAATTTTCAATCCCCGTTTTTGGCTGGAGACTCCCCGCCGTTCCCAAATACTCTGCTGGGCTCCCACCTAATCGGGTATAATAGAAACCTGAACAGAAGGACGCCTGGCGCGTTCTATGAGTAGTAATCAGGTTGCATCAAGGCGGCGATGAATCGGAGATTTCTAGCGATAATGTTTTGCCTCCTGTTAACCGGCACTTCGCCGGGGGCAGCGGCATTTCAACTCGACCCCGTAGCAACGCCCACCCCTCAAGACGCCAAGCAGAGCCAGGTGCGCCGCATAATCAGCGCGGCCGAGATGCATTACATTCGGGGGCAGAACGCCTATAACAGCGGGCAGTACCAGCTTGCGAGGCGCGAGTTCGACGAAGCTGTCGATACAATCTTCGTCGAGTCCATTGACGTGCGCAGCGACGACGAGCTTCGCGTCTACTACCGCCAGTTGATCGAGAAAGTTAATCGTTATCAGATCGCCGCCCTCGAGCAGAAGGACGGTGGATTCAACGAGCAGCGCTTCGAGCCTTCGCCGCTCGACAAGATCGCATCGCTCTCAGACGCGGACCTTGAAGAGGTTGGCGCAGCCGAGGAAGAAGACGCGGTAGCACGATTCAACTTCGACTTCACACCCGCCATTCCCGTTCGACAGTTCATCAACTATTTCACCAAAGGGCGCGGCCGCGCGACGATGGAAGCGGGCCTCCAGCGCTCGGTCCGGTTCCGCGAGATGGCCCAGCGCATCTTCAAGCAGGAAGGCGTGCCGACTGATCTGGTGTGGCTGGCGCAGGTTGAATCAGGTTGGAACCCATACGCTTATTCGTGGGCAGCCGCAAAAGGGATATGGCAGTTCATCCCCTCGACGGGCGCGCGTTTTGGCCTCACCCAGAACTACTGGGTCGATGAGCGCTCGGATCCCGAGAAATCAACTCTCAGCGCGGCACGTTACTTGAAGTGGCTGTCCGCCCGCTACAAGGGCGACTGGTCGCTCGCGCTTGCGGCTTACAACACGGGTGAGGGAAACGTCGATGCCGCGATAGCGCGCTCGGGTTCGCGAGATTTCTGGCGTTTGCATCGAGGCGGCTTCATCGCGTCGGAGACCCGGAATTACGTGCCGGCGATTCTGGCGGTTGTGACGATAGCAAAGAACCCGAAGAAGTACGGGTTCGAACTGCCGCCCGCTTATCCTTATCGCTACCAAACGCGAATGGTCACGAGTCAAACCGATCTGCGCCCGCTGGCGAAGAAGCTCAAGGTTTCTTACGGAACCTTGCTTGACCTGAACCCCGAGCTTCAGCGAGGAGTCACCCCTCCGGGCAAACATACCATTCGCATACCGGCTTCAATGGCAGTCAAGGCTTCGAATGAGCCGGCCGAGCCAACTCCGGCCCCGACCAACCCTGAGCCCTGAGACACCGCGAGGGCCTTACTAACAATACTATTGCCCACGTCCTGGCCCTTTGGTATCATCCGCTCGGTCCTCATCCAGGCTTCACTTGCACCTCCCGCGCCTGCCCTCACTGACTAACAGCGATCTCAAGAACATCCGACAATGTCCATCCTGATCTTCATACTCCTCATAATTTTCCTTGCCCTGGTTTCCTCCTTCATACCGATAGGCAACGAGAATTCGACCGTTCGCCGCTTGCCATGGATCACCTTCTCGATCATGGCGCTTAACGTGATTGTCTTCTACGTCACCTTGCCGGTGGTTGCCGGCCAGCTCGACGAGATGACAAAAATCGGGACCAGGATGGAACAGTTCATAAAGCAGCATGAAGAGTTGCTGGCTGACCCGGACGTGC
Organism: Acidobacteriota bacterium; assembly: GCA_038040445.1. Taxonomy (NCBI): domain Bacteria; kingdom Pseudomonadati; phylum Acidobacteriota; class Blastocatellia; genus Candidatus Onstottus; species Candidatus Onstottus frigus. The sequence continues at coordinate 17,734 of JBBPIG010000015.1, forward strand.
GAAAGAAGCTCGCCGAAGTAGGAGTGATAAGCAAGTTCGAAGCAGACGCTCTCGAGGAGCAGCTCAAACACGCTCCGGAAATCGCAGCTCAGTACAAGGAATGGCTCGCCACCCTCGAAGCCCAAAGGCTGCGAGACGAGCTTGATCAAAAACTCATCGCATTCAAGGACCTCGCAAAAGAAAGTCTATGGTACAAGTACGGGCTCGCCCCGAACGGCGACTGGAAGCCGCATCAACTGATCACCGCCGCGTTCTTGCATGGCGGCAGCCTTCACCTGTTCGGCAACCTGATCTTCTTCTTTGCCGTGGCCTTCAGTCTCGAGGATCTCTGGGGCCGAGGTGTGTTTCTCGGTTTCTATCTTCTCGGCGCTGCGGCTTCGTGCATACCGGGCTTAGTCAATCCTGCAGCCGTGCCTTCGATAGGCGCATCAGGGGCAATCTCAGCGACGATGGGCGCCTTTCTGTTCAGGCTGCCAAAGACGAAGATAAAACTCCTGTGTTTGCACTTCTGGTGGCTTCGACTGCTCTTTGGGAAGAAGCCGATAGTCGTGATGGTCCCAGGCTATATCTATCTGGCCTCTTACTTCATCGCTCAGGTGGTGTACTGGTATTTCGACAAGAAGGCGGGATCGGTTTCGAATGTCGGCTATTCGATCCACATTGCAGGTTTTGTGTTTGGCGCGGGCTTCGCGATCATGATGAAGCTCACAAAGTATGAAGAGGAACACATCAATCCGAAGATCGAAGCGATGGTTTCATTCTCAGCCGCGCCCGCCGTCACCCAGGCCCTGGAGGCGTTGGATAAGGGAGACGCGGTGTTGGCAGAGAGAAAGCTCAGGGCTCATCTTGGCAAGCAGCCAAACGACACGAATGCGCTGCTGACAGCGATACAGCTATATCAACAGACTTCGAACTTCGACCGGCTCAACGCTATGTACGCCCGCCTGATCCGCCAGCACCTGGTCAACAAGGACAAAGAGGCGGCGCTTTACGCCTACGACGGTTTGCTGTCAGCGTTCCCTGATGACAACGTCGCGCCTCGAATCCCGGCGCGCGACTGGCTGACGATCTGCGAGTACCTGAAAGAGTCGGACATGAACCGCGAGGCAGCAGTGGAGTATGAACGCCTTGTGAACGCCTGGCCTGATGATCCCCTCGTCTCGCAGGCTGCGGTTCAGGGAGGCGAAGTGGCTCTCTCTGTTGCCGACCCCGACCGTGCCATAGAGTTATTCAAAAAAGCAGAGGCGATGCAAGCGCTTGAGCCGTACGGCGCTCGCGCCCGCATGGGTATTGATAAGTGCAACCGGATATTGGAAGGACGTGGCAACTGGGCAAAGCACCCACCACGAGCGCCTGAAAAGCCTATCGAGAAGCTGTCCTTTTGATGTTACGCCGGGTTGATGTCACGCCCGCGGCCTACGTGACCTTGATCCGCGCCAAGCCGGCCGTCCTTCCATATCATTTCAAAATGAAACCTTCAGACCCAGCAAAACGGTGCGCGGGCGCTGGGTCCGTCGCGGTAGCAGAAAATCTGCATCGTCGCGATCGACGAACTCCGAACCGAAGCTGAATATCGTGTTGTTGAAAACATTGAACGCGTCTACAGTGGCTCGCACTCTGACGTGATCCCCAACGACAAACGTCCGTGACGCGCGCAGGTTTATCGAGCGCGTGCCCGGTCCGATCCCGTAGTTGCGCGGCAGGTCCCCGGTCGTGCCAATCGGCGCAAGCGCAAGCGCCGACTTGACGTCATCCGCCGCACCGCTCCCGGGCCGCCGCCATTCAGGCCGCCCAATCTCCTGGATAAAGTTAGGACGGTCGTTCTCGATGTCATTCAAGTTTCGATCAAAACCGGCTCCGATGTTAAAGGGCTTCGAGGACCCAAACGACAATATCGGCGCAACGTCCAACTCGATATAGGGAATTTGAAACAGGCCGCTGAACGTGAATCTGTGCCGCTGGTCCTGAAGCGACAGCGCCCGTTCGGCTCGGCGGTCAAACAAGTCCTGTGGTGAGGCGGTGTTCGTAGTTCCTTCGTCGACGAATCTCGAAAGCGTGTACACCGCCCGAAAGGTCGCCCGGCGGCCAAGCGAGGAACGCAACGAGAAAACGCCGCCGTGATAAAAAGAGTTGCCGGTTGATTCCAGAAGCTCGACTTGGGTGAGCGAGGAGTCCGGCCTCAAAGAACGGAGCGCATTGAGCGCCGCCGTGATGTTGGAGGAGCGTGGTGCGTTCAGTCCGAGCGTCAACACTCGCACGCCGTTTTCAACTTGAATCGCTCCTGAAGTCGACGAAGTATTCGCGCTGCCATCGAAGCGCACAACGTCAGCGCTGGATCCTGATATGGGCCTTTGGCCGCCTTGCAGCGGGCGGTTATCAAAATCCCGGCTCTCGAGGTACTGGGTGAAATTCCGAAACCCGATGGGCAACACCGGAGCGTTGATATTGGTCTCCCGCCAAAGGTGAGCGCCGCGAGTGAAGATGTAGTCCACGCTCGCAACCAGACGCTTTGCAAGTTGGCGCTCTATTCCGAGACCCGTCTGAAGGGTGTATGGAATCTCGAGATCCGGACTGACCCGCCGCAGGAATTGAGTCTCGGCTATGCCGAACCGGTCGATCAGCGTCTGATCGTTGATCGGTTGCGGGAAGCGCACCGCCGATAGGACCTCGGGCTTCACGTCGGAGTCGACGATAATTGTCGATGTCCCGAGAGAGAAGTCATCGATCGTGCGGAGCAGCGCGCGATTGTAGAACAGACCGAAGCCCGCGCGGACGACAGTCTTGCCGGGCTCGGCCAGCTTCTTAAAACTGCGAAAGAGCTTGCCGCCGAACGGGTCCCAAGCGATCGCAACGCGCGGGCTGAAGTTCTTGCGATCCTCCAGAACAGACTCGTTGTCCCAACGCATGCCGAGCGACAGCGTCAGATTCGACCGGATCTTCCACTCATCCTGCATGAAGACGCCAACCACGTTATTCGACACGCGGCTTTCGGTGTCGAAGCGCTGGACGAAGCGGCTCAGGTTGTTCGCAAGGAAGTCATCGACTGTATCGAACGTGAACTCGCCGGCGGTTGCGAACAGATCTTGGAACGTCGAGCGCACCAACTGAATGTCACCCCCGGCTTTGAACAGGTGTGCTCCGAGTATGACCGAGATGTTGTCCTGAATCTGCGTTCGCTTCTCTTCCCTGGCGAAGGCGGGGGAAGCGTTGCTGCCGGTGAATGATCCCGCGGTAACTCTGGGTGATGTGATCACCACGGTCGCGGAGTCCAGGCCTGCCGTGCTTCGAGGCAAGAGTCTCGAATACTGAAACCTCGCCTGATTGACAAACTTGTTGGCGAAGACCAGGTAATCCGAGACGCTGATCGAATCCGAATTGCGGCCCTCGATCAGAATCGTCTCGGGCAACCGCGTACCGCCCGGAAAGCCGCGACCGTTTTCGCCGCGCAGCAGGTCGAACCGAACGGCGGCGTTATGCACTTGTGAGAAGTTCAGGTCCGCACGGAGGTTCCCGACGTTCGAGCTCTCAGGCGTCGGAATTTCTTCGGAGAACAGCGCGACCTGACTACCTGCTGCCGGAGGCTGAGTCGGCTTTGGCAGCGGAAACAAAGGATTGCCGGCAACGGGCACGAACGCATTGACCTCCGCAAAGTCTGGAAAATCAAACCGCTCGTAGCTGGCGAAGAAGAAATCCTTTTGCTTTCGAATCGGACCAGACAGCACCCCGCCTTCCCGCCGTTGCTGCTGAGCCACCCGGCCAAGACCTCGCGCGTTGCGGAAATAAGTATTGGCATTGAGCGACTCGTCAGAGAAAAACAAGTAGCCGTTCCCGTGATAGCCGTTCGCCCCTGCTCGTGTTCGAATGTTGATCCGGCCGCCCGAAGCGCGCCCGTATTCCGCCGCGTACTGGTTGGTTATGATCTGGACTTCGGCGATCGATTCGATGCTCAGACCAATACGCTCGCGCGCCGAGCGATCATCGTTGTTGTCGAGCCCGTCTATGGTGATGTTGTTCGACGTCGCCGGCGCGCCGGTAAGCGAGAATGAACCCGCCTCTTCGGGCGTGCCTCGCAAGAAGACTCCTCGCCCTTCATCGGCCAGGTCGGTTGTCGATAAGGGAGCTTCCACGACGCCTCCGAGCAGGAAGACGAGCTGAAGCGGATCACGATTGAGGATCGGCAGGTCCTCGAGCTCACGCTGAGTTATTGTGTCGCCGACAACAGTTCGATTGGTGTCGACAAGCGCCGGGCTCGAAGCGGCAACAGTAATCTGCTCGCTCACTCCAGCGGCGTGCAGAGCAAAGTCGATCGCGAAACTCCGGCCCGTCGTGGCCGCGATCGGTTGGCTCTCCTCCTCCGAGAAGCCGGTTGCGCTCACCTTGAGCTTGTAGTTGCCGGGCGCGCCGACTGCGATTCGGAAGCGGCCTTCGCCGTTAGTCGTCGCAACACGCTCGACGCCGGTCGCGGTTTGGATCGCTACGATCTTCGCTCCAGGAATCACCGCGCCAGCGGTGTCCCGTACGACGCCTTCGAACACGATATTGTCGAGATCGTCCGCGCTTGTTGTCGTAGCCGATACGACGAGCACAAGTAACAACCCAGCGAGCGCCAGCGCGGCTGTGTAAGAAATCCTGGTGAGCATGTCGGGCACCTCCGATGAAATCTTCGGCCCTGACGACGACGATTGTGTCTGCATCAACCCAGGATTAGGCCGCGGATAATATACGACGCGAGGTGTGTGGTGGACAATGCGAAAACGTAGGGGGCTAATCTAAGGACCTTCGGCGCCAGTGAGTGTCTGAGGAAGGCAGAGGTATCAATTGGGCACATTAGGAGCAAAAGGATGGAAGCGACTAGCTCAATCGACGCGGCCACCGTTCTTGACGACAAGCTCGATGCGCCGGCGCGGGACCAGAGCGCTCTTGGCGCTCTCGTCGCTGCTGAATAACTCCAGCGCGATGTTCTCGCGAATATACCGGAGGAAATTCTCGAACTCGTGTTGCATTCGATTCATCTTTTCGCGCATGTTAAGAATGATCTCAACCCCCGCGAGATTCACTCCGAGATCGCGAGTGAGATTGAGTATTAGCTCGAGCCGTTCGATATCTTCTTCAGTGTAGTAGCGCGTGCCTTTAGCCGAACGCGATGGTTTGATCAGACCTTCGCGTTCGTACAACCGCAGCGTTTGAGGGTGGACGCCATACTCCTCAGCCACTACGCTTATCGTATATTTCTTTACGGTCTTGCTCTTCGACATTTTACTCTTTTGCCGCGGTTCGATCGACGTCGTCGTCTTTGCCCCCAGTCTTTGTCATTCCCTGCTTCTCATCCTGCATGGATTCAATCGCCTTGCGCTTTTCGTCTATGAGGATTGCCTCCAACCCCAGGGCCCCGGCCTGGATGAACTGAGTGGTCTTACCTTGCCCGGCGGCGAAATCCCGTTCCCATTCCGCTACTGTTCTACGTCTGCGGCGACCGTTTTCTCGAACGACAGACCAGAACAGCAGCGCAATAAGCGCTAGCGGTACCAACCAGTAAAGAAGCTGTTCAATCATTCGAGCCCCATCTCGGCGCGAGGATTCTCAGGATTGTATCGCGCGTAGCGCCCGAGTAGCTCCTTTGTCTCTTCACTTATCACTCTGGGGAGCGTGATCTTCACTTCTACGAACTGATCGCCGCGGCTGCCTCCGGCGCGCAGGCTTGGGGCGCCGCGCTCTCGCAATCGGAACCGCTGCCCCGACTGAGTGCCCGGCGGAATCCTGAGCAGCGCCTTTCCGTCCACAGTCGGCACTTCTATTTTGGCGCCGAGCGCGGCCTCGGGCACAGTGAGCGGCACGACGCAATGGATATTGTCCCCTTGACGTTTGAAGTACGAATGCTCACTGACGTTGGTGACTATGTAGAGGTCGCCGGACTGACCGCCTGACCTGCCCGCGTGCCCCTTGCTCGGGACCCTGACCCGCGAACTGGTCTCGACACCGGCCGGTATCCGAACCGTGATTGTTTCGCGCCTGGCCACGATCCCCTGGCCCTTGCAAGCGGCGCACACAACAGCGACCTTTCCGGTACCCGCGCACTGAGTGCATCTGGAAGGTCCGCCGATTCGCCTCGCCTGCTGACCGGTTCCGTTGCAGGCCGAGCATGCGGCGTCAGCGCTAGCCGTTTCGCCTATCCCTCGACAGTCGGCGCAGCTTTCGCTGCGATCCACTTCAATCCTGGTTGTCAGGCCCTGCATCGCCTGCTCGAAGGTCAAGGCAAGCGGGTACTCAAGGTCGCTCCCGCGTGAGGGCTGTTTGCGCGAAGGCGAAGCTTGAGGTCTGAGGTTGCTGAAAACCTCCGAGAATATGTCACGGAAATTCGCGGCTCCGAAGTTGGAGAAGTCAAACACCGGTCCCCAGGCAGTACCGGCCCCGGCCGCCGCGTGCTCCGAGTAATAGCCGTAGCGGTCGTATATCTCGCGCTTCTTGGGGTCGGACAAAACCTCGAAGGCTTCGGAGATTTGTTTGAAGCGATCCTCCGAAGCCTGGTTTCCGGGGTTGACGTCCGGATGATGACGCCGCGCGAGTTTGCGATAAGCCTTCTTTATGTCCTCGGCTTTCGCACTGCGCGGTACACCCAGCAGCTTGTAGTAGTCCGGACCTTGCATAGACGATGATGCGTGCGAAGCAGCATAGACTTTAGTCGATCACATTCGAGACTAAGGCGCCCCCGCAGCCACGGAGACACGAACTGAAGTCTATGCTAGTTCACGACGGCTCCTCACTTCTTATCATCAACGTCGACGAAGTCGGCGTCGATCACGTTATCCTCGCCGCTCCCGCCGCTTCCAGCAGCCGCGCCTGAAGCACCGGCGCCGCCGGTTTGGCCGCCCGCCTGAGAGGAGGCTTGCTGATACATGATCTCGGCAAGCTTGTGCGAGGACTTGACCAGCCGGTCGTATGCCGCGTTGATCTCAGCCGCATCACTCGAATCGAGCTTGCTTTTTGCCTCGGCTACCTCGGATTCAATTTCGCTCGCGGTCGAAGCATCAACCTTGTCGCGATGCTCTGACAAAGTTTTCTCGGTCGAGTAGATCATTCCGTCCAGCTTGTTATGCGCTTCAATGCGCTCGCGAGCCAGGCGGTCTTCTTCGGCGTGCGACTCTGCATCGTTCATCATCCGGTCGATCTCATCCTTGGCCAGGCCTGACGAGGATGTAATGGTGATCTTCTGCTCGCGGCCGGTGCCGAGGTCTTTGGCCGAGACATTGACGATGCCGTTGGCATCAATATCAAAGGTCACTTCGATTTGCGGAACACCTCGCGGCGCAGGCGGGATGCCTACCAGATGAAACTTCCCGAGAGTGCGGTTCTGCCCTGCGATCGAGCGCTCGCCCTGAAGTACATGGACTTCCACGGAAGTCTGACTGTCAGAAGCGGTCGAGAAAATCTCCGACTTGCGTGTCGGAATCGTGGTATTTCGCTCGATCAATTTCGTAAACACACCGCCGAGCGTTTCGATACCGAGACTCAGCGGCGTGACGTCGAGCAGAAGCAAGTCCTTCACTTCGCCACCAAGCACACCAGCTTGAATCGCCGCGCCGACGGCGACAACTTCGTCCGGGTTCACACCCTTGTGAGGTTCGCGTCCGAAAAACTCCTTTACCATCTGCTGGACCTTCGGTATCCGAGTCGATCCGCCGACCAGCACCACCTCGTCGATCTTGTCGGTTTTTAATCCGGCGTCTTCGAGCGCCGCGCGGCACGGGCCAATTGTCCTCTGCAAAATCTCTTCAACGAGCTGTTCGAACTTCGCGCGCGTCAGTTTCATGACCAGGTGCTTGGGCCCTGACTGGTCGGCGGTAATAAAAGGAAGATTGATCTCCGTCTCCATCGTCGAAGAAAGCTCGATCTTCGCTTTCTCTGCCGACTCTTTCAGCCGCTGCAAAGCCATCTTGTCCTTCGAGAGATCGATGCCCTGATCTTTACGGAACTCTTCGATGATCCAGTCGATGATGCGCTGGTCGATATTGTCGCCGCCCAGGTGAGTGTCTCCATTAGTGGACTTGACCTCTACTACACCTTCCCCCACTTCAAGAATCGAGATGTCGAACGTTCCGCCGCCGAAGTCGAATACTGCGATTGTCTCGTCTTTCTTTTTGTCCAGCCCGTAAGCAAGCGCGGCGGCGGTCGGCTCGTTGACAATACGCATGACTTCGAGGCCCGCGATCTTGCCCGCATCCTTGGTGGCCTGGCGCTGGGAATCGTTGAAATACGCCGGGACGGTAATGACCGCTTGAGTCACTTTCTGTCCAAGATAATCCTCCGCGGCTTGCTTGAGCTTCTGAAGGATCATTGCCGAGATCTCCGGCGGAGACCACTCTTTATCACCGGCTTGGATCCTGACATCGTTTCCGGCTCTGGTGACCTTGTAAGGCACCATCTTCATTTCTTCATTCACTTCATCAAAGCGACGCCCCATAAAACGCTTGATCGAGTAAACGGTGTTTTCCGGGTTGGTGACCGCCTGCCGCTTGGCCACCTGTCCGACTAAACGATTGCCGTCCTTGGTGAACGCTACGACAGAAGGCGTGGTCCGCGCGCCTTCGGAATTGGTAATAACCATCGGCTCGCCCCCCTCCATCACCGCGACAACCGAGTTGGTGGTACCAAGGTCAATACCTATAATCTTGCCCATTTTTCAATGCCTCCAGGAAGTTGAAATCAAATTGAATCTTAATATCTGAGCACGATGCTGTCAAGTTTTTTGTAAGTCGGAACCTCAACAATTCTAGATTCCATCAATTCTCAATGCTCCGTTTGTTCTTACTGCGGATGCCAAGCGTCGTCTGCCTGTGAGTCAGTCAGGGGCTACAACGCTGGATGTTGCGCAAGTGCTATGCGGTCGTCTCGCTCGAGACCTTCTGCGGCTCGCGTCGCAGAATGCTTATTCCCTTAACCACGTATTCGCCGCCAGAGACTATGAGGGACGCGATCACGATCGCGTAGAGAAATGGCAACAGAAAGATCAGCCGTCCTGTGGTGTGAAAAACAAGAAACCAGACGATTAGCCCCAGCTCTACCAGCGTGTTGATTTTGCCTAGGAGGGTTGGCTTGAAATCTTTGAACTTCGTCAGCAAATACACAACCAGCGAACCCAACACTATGATCACATCTCTACCGACCACGGCGACAGCAAGCCAGATTGGAATCGACGGGAATCCCGCGTGCGGAATTGCCATCACCACAAAACCGGTGGTCGTCAATAGTTTGTCGGCGATGGGGTCGAGGAACCGGCCGAGACGTGATTGCTGCTTGAATCTGCGCGCGATGAAGCCGTCGACGAAATCAGTGACGCTCGCCCCGAAGAACACTAGAAGCGCTTTTCCAAAGCTTCCTTGCTGGACGAAATAAAGGAAGGGGACGGTAAGCACCATACGAAAAGTCGTGAGGATATTCGGAATCGTCCAGACTCCGGCTCGCCCAACCTCGGATCGATTCGGCTTCGCGACGGCCGCCTGAGTTTGATTTGTTGCCATTTTATTGCAGCGATTATATGGTTGTGAACCGGCCCGGGCAACATCAATGCTCTCCGAGCAAGCCCCTTGATCTCTATGCAATAGTGTCTTGCGCGACCGCAACCCAGGCTTCGCCGGTTCCAAAAGAGTTGCGAAATCATTGCGTCGAATCTTGCGAAATCATTGTGATGAAAGGAGATATATTGAATATTCGCACAGAACGCATCATACTGTTTTATGTGAAGCGGACATTCACCTAAAGGCGCCGATTCATCGAGCGAACCACAACACTAAAGCAAGACAGGGAGAGGTAGCAACAAATGCGTTTGTATTCCGCGTCAGTATCGTGCAGGAAATTGAAAGTTCTTTATAGAATCAGCGCGCTAGCGCTGATCGTAACCTCGGTGCTTACTCTTCACGGCCGTGTCGGTGCGCCTGTTGTGGCGGCTACCGCGGAGGCTGAGCAGAAAGCTCTAGGAGACCTTACAAGCGGCAACCTCCTAATTGACAAGATGATTGCGGACGCGGGAGCCATGTACGACGTCGATCCAAAGCTGATTTATTACGTCATGCGACAGGAGTCCCAATTCAAGCCCAGTGCTCGGTCAAACAAGGATGCGCAGGGATTGATGCAGATCATCTCCGCCACCGCCGAGCGATTCAAGGTCGAGAATCGTTATGACCCGCGGCAGAATATCGAAGGCGGTGTGCGGTACCTGAAATGGCTGCTCAAGAGATTCGACGGTGATGTTATGCTGGCACTTGCGGGGTACAACGCGGGCGAGGGAACCGTCGAAAAGTGCGGTAACAAGGTCCCAGATTACAAGGAGACGAAAAACTACGTTCAAAAAATCACCACTGCCTATGGCAAGACCTACCATCCGGTGCCCCCGCGCGAACAGACACGCCTCGAATTGGGCCCAATACTGACGTCAACCGGGTAACGGCCCGAGCGAATTCGCGCTTTCAAAGCCACAGCGGAGGCACTGCAGCTTCCTCTACACGAGCCCAAGTCTACAAATGACCAACGCCCTTTCGGGTGCCGCCTTGATCAGCGGCCGGCCCTCGTCGCCGGGTTGTTTCGGCGGAGCCTCGAGAATAGCGAAGCTTGGATCGAGGACCAAAAAAATGAGGACGAGAACTGCACATCCAGCTTCTCGTCCTCTACCATTCCGCTCACTTCAGGAATTGAGGAGGCACCTCAATTGCTGCTTTCAGTTGTTTATTTTTTTATCATATCTCGTTACCCGACGCAAGTCCCGTTTGGTCCGGTTCGAGAAGATCGGGTTCGATCAGGATAGCGCGCGTAACAATGACGGTGGCAATTGTAGATTAATTCCTCTCTCTATGTTATAAGATGCTCGATCTCGAGGAGCACAATACGCCTGTTTCAATGGCGCGTGCGCGAGGTCAGTTCGATTCGATTGGTATGGAGAGCTGCTGGTTTTGATGCGCAAAGGCGAAGCCAACTCCGACCTAGTCACAGGGCGCTTGGAGGATTCGTCACCGCGCGACTGGAACGACGGTGGCGTTGGCTGCGACTCCTCCGGGTTCGACAATTACGTCGAGGACCGATCTGAGCGAGTGCATCTGGACGATCTACTACCCTTTCTCGAAGAGCGTGTAGCTTTCAAAATGCCGAGCGAGCTCAGGCATCTGGATGGCGTGTTGGACTATCTGAACGAACGAATGCTAAGGCTGGGAATTGTTACACCGGGCGACTTGGAAGTGCTCATCGCTTTAGACGAAGCTATCGTGAACGCCATCAAGCACGGCAATAAGAGCGATTGCCGCAAGGCCGTTCACATAGTCGCCGAGTTCAGCGTCGAAGGCGTCCGATTTACCGTAGCCGACGAAGGCACGGGATTCGAGTTGGAAAAGGTGCCTGACCCTACCGAGCCTTGCCGGTTGCTTGAACCAAACGGACGCGGGCTTCTTCTTATCCGCCACATCATGGATGAGGTCTGTTTCAATCAAAGCGGGAACCGTTTGGAGATGTTTAAACGCACGAGCAACAAATCTCACCCCCAAAACCAGCCTTCCAACGGACAAAAGAAAGCCGAGTGAAAGCCGAAGTCAGGCTCGGAGTTCAAGGCGTCATCCGATTCCAAGTCGCGGCGATCTCAAGTTTGAACTTCGACTCATTCAATATCCACAGGCCCAGTGTCTCGCGTAGCAGCATGGGAGAGCGCGGCGTTTTCATCCTTCGGACGATGTTTGCACTCCATCCATGTGTCCTTCCATTGCGGGCGGAGCAAGCTCAAGACTGCGGATGCTCGAAGCCGATCCGAGAAATCTTCGCTCATCACGCGCCGCGCGCATTGTTCGTCGTAGCCGTATCTTATGAGCGCCGAACGTAACCCGTACTGGTCATCGCGCGAGTGCTTGTTGAGGGAATCTATGATCGTCACATCAAACAGCGCGCGATCCTCGGCGCTCATATGTTTGATCAGGGACTCGACGCGATCTTCTCCCGAGCACAGCCGCTCGATTTCGCGCAGCACCCACTGTGGATCACGAGGCGAAACCATTTCAACCGAGCACAGATTGGCGCCTCGTATCTGAATTCCGCGCCTCAACTTCCCAACGAAGACTAAGATCACGAGCCCGACTAGTTCGACCAGAGCCAGCACCCCGATGAGACACCATCCGTTCGTTTCAAGACGAAGCAAGTTCATCCACAACCCGTTCCCTTCAGCTAGAACCCTCTCTTGGCTGGGTGAGGTGTTCGAGCAAGCGACGTTCCTGAGAAAAGACCGTCTCTCTCATCACTGAAACGGAGAATGAACCCTCGCCATTGAGCAAGAATCGGCCAAGGTCTGCGTGCCGAGCCAATCGGGCCGCGAAATGTTTCTGTTACTGAACACCTCAGTAAAACTGTGGGCGCCCCGCGTTACCCAACGGCTGCGCTGGGCCACGAGGGTCGTCCACGGAGGGAGGCAGTAGATCGCTGCTCGTCTTCACACTGAATTGATCTCAAACCACCTCGCGGAATAGTGATTGCCTACACAACCGCCGACTTCAGTACGTAAACCCCCAACAGTCCCCAACGGTCCCCAACCCAGACCTGTCCTTTTTGAAGGAGGAGGCGAACTAAACGCCGACTCAGGGGCGCTCTCTGTGAAGAAGTAACGCGAAGTGTAAGTAAGCGTCTGCCATATTCTGTAACCATATGTTTCGACCAAAGCTCATAACCGGTTCAGGGACAAGGCAAGCCCAGCGCGGCTTTTCTGTGATCGAGATGGTGGTAGTTCTCCTGATCATCGCAATCGCCGCCGCGTTTGTCGTGCCTCAAATCGTCTCTTATATGCGAATGTACCGGCTGGGTGTCGGCGGCCGAAATGTAGCCACCGCGTTGCAGCGCGCGAGGTATTTGGCTACTTCAAACAACACCCTGGCTGGGGTATTCGTCGCCGAGTTGCAGCGCGTCGACATCGAGCAGTACGACCCCGAAGGGAAAGCAGAGCCGCAGAACAAGGGCACCGTGCAGTTGCCAGGCGGCGTCACCGTTTCCCCGGATGCTCCCAAACAGATCGCTTTCGATGGCCGGGGTGTCATCACGCCGATGCCGAAAGAGAGCCCGACGATTCGCCTGAATGGATCGGACGGCTACTACTTGTACGTGACCGTGTCACCGACCGGTCAGGTAACCGTTTCGGAAGCGAAGCGAGACGATCGCACCTAACCTAAGTGCGAAGCGGAAACTACAGAAGAGCAGAGTCAGACATGGAATCAGTCAATCAACCAGAACGCAGATTCGATAGCCAGCCGCGGACGAATGGGTTGAACGCGGAAGGCTTCACGATGATCGAAGCCGTCATCGCCATGTTGGTCACGGTCGTCGGGCTTGTGAGCATAGCCGGGATGTTCACCCTCGCGATGAAAACCAACGCCAGCTCACGCAACTTCACCACAGCTACGACATTCGCGCAGGATAGGCTCGAACAACTCGGCGCCGCGTCCTTTCAACGCCTGGTCGACCCGTCGAGGATGACCACAAATCCGAGCAGTCACGGGCCGGACGACGCTTACATAGTCGGCAGCATCGCGTATGACGCCGCTGCCACCGATGGCTCTTACTACTTCGACAAGATCATCATTGCCGGCCGCGATGACGTCGAGCCTGAAGGCACGGTGACCGTGGTCAACCCGAATGGCGCCGCGGAAACTCGCAGGCCGGATGGAACGATTGTAGCGGGCAATCCGTTTGGTGATGGCCGAGTCACCTATTCGCGCCGATGGGTCATCATGTCCAGCAGCGAAGAGAACCCTGCCGACAGACGATTGACGATTGCCGTGCGAGTGAAGAGCGAGAATCCTGCCGCCGGCAAGGCGCCGGAGTTGGTCGATCTGTATACGGTGATGACGAATCAGTAGCGGAGGGAACAGTTCATGAGGACACAAGCCAACGAACAACCTGCAAGCGTAAATTCACCGATGCCAGCTAGCGACGCACTCGACCGAGCTTATTCGCACTGCGTTCGCCCTTTGCCCCGTGAACACGAGCGCGGATTTACGCTGGCGGAGTTGATGATCGCTATGGCGGTCTTCACTCTGATCATCGGCTCGGTGGTACTGTTGCTCAGCAAGAGCCAGACCATCTTTCGCACAGAGCAAGGCGTTTCCGAAATGGATCAAAATGCGCGGCTGCTGATGGACTTTCTCACGCGCGACATACAGCAATCGAAGGAAAACGCGCTTGGGTTGGGTTCGAGGTTCAGATCGATCTACTCGTACAACGGCCCTGAAGGAAAGACAGACGAAGTAACCATTGTGTCATCGGACACCGAAACGAAACTGCCGGCGGCCGCGCTCCCGTTGATTGCGGCTTCGACGAGGAGTTTCTCTACCGCGGATCGCTACGTTGAGATCCTGCCGAACGGCGCGTTGCGCGCCGAGGCGATGTCGGTCATCGACGCTCTATCGCCCGACGAAGAGTTTATCATCAGTGCTCTGCGTCAAGACGGTTCAGTCCAAGTCGACTTCATCAAGATAAAAAGCGCGAAGTTGACAGCCGAAGGCGCGATTGGCGTCAGCTTCGAGCCAATCGAGCATCGCGGTGTTCAACCGGAAGTTCCCTTCGGCGATGTCTACGAAGGCGGCTCGTTCACAATGCGGCCGGCCACGATCAAGCGCTACTTCGTCGATCGCAAGACCGATCCGGAACATCCGACATTTGCGCTTTCGGTGAACGATGCTCCGTCAATTACCATCGCCCGCAACGTCGTAGCGTTTCAGGTGCGCTACCTGGAGTTGAAAGATGGAGAAGTCGAGGGCCAGTGGGTTAAGCAACAGAACATCTCGAGGCAATACAAGACGGCCGCGGTTGAAGTCACGATGACCGCGCGCACTGAGATCAAAAGCGATCAGCAAGCCGAGCGTCTGGTCACCCTAGCAAGCGTCATTCGTCCCCGCTTCATATCGGGCGGCGCTTTTGGATCATCGCCGGGCGGCGGCGGCACAAGCTCGCCAGGCGTTCCCGGCGACGGCGGCACGGCCGGAGGCGGCGGCGACGGCCCGGGAGGCGGTGTGCCTGGCGGTGGGTCCCCAGGCGGCGGCGGGAATCCTGGCTTCGGATCCGATGGCGGCGCCGGGCTGGGCTCGGACCGCGGGGGTGACGGATCAGGGGAGTTAGGCGAAGGCGGCTACAGGCGTCAGACAAGAAGAATCGGAAAGCAGCCGCGATTAGGCGAGCGATTGAACCCGAGACCATAGGTTAAGGCTCGAAGGACGGGAAGAATGCGGAACCTTTGTTTGGGAGGCTGGGCGATGCTGAAGAGAGGAAATCATCACGAAGCTCTAACGCCGCGTATGTTGATGCCGGCTAGGATCACGCGGGCTGCCCCAGCTGGCCGCCCCGATGATCAACGAGGCATGGCCTTGATCGGCGTGATGCTGATCATGTCACTGATGCTCATGCTCGCGCTTGCAGTGACCTTTACGTCGCTGTCGGACAAGTCCATCACCTCCAACTTCAAGAACCTGACCAGCGGCTTCTATGCGGCCGAGGCGGGAGTAAATAATCTGCATCGCTTGCTTCGCAATGACAAGTTCGTGATGGCGTCGTTGCCTGATCCTCCGCGAGTTTCGCCGGGCCGGCCGACACTGAACGCCGACGATTTTATTGCGGCCGCTGAGAAAGCTTTCAACACTACGGAATCCTTTCCGAACAACGCCGCCTATCGAACCAAGATCAAGATTAAGGAAATTCAAGTCCCTTACGCAGTCGGCGACAACGATCCTGCTCATGCTGCCAATCGCGTGAAACTGGTCAACCCGCTCTACCCGAGACTCGGACAGATTGAGCCCTACTCGGTCAGCTATCAACTGGAATCGGTAGGCGAAGGAATCTCCGGACTCAACGGCGCGGTTACCCTGGTCGAAGAAGGCGTACTCAATTTCAAGCTGCTGGTGAGGGCTGAGGGCGGCGGGCTGCGCGTCGGAAGCTTCTCAGAGTTCGCGCTCTTCCTCGACCGCTTCGATCCATACACCCCAGAAGGACCCTTCATCTATCAAGGACTCGGCCCGGGCGATAGGTTCGCCGGCCGCGTTCACACGAACGAGCGATTCGGCTTCTGGACCGTTGCCGACGGCTCCGATCCGCCGACGTTTCGCGGCTACGTTACGCAAGCCTACAAGAGCTCGAGCTACTATCGCTACGGCGGGGGCCTCCCGCCGGCGCCGGTCGATGCCGATTCAGACGTGGTTGATGGAGTGCTGGTCGCGCCGAGATTTTTGGCCGGGTTCGATCGGGGAGTTGACCCTGTTCCTCCGACCGGCAACGCATTCGATCAAGCCCGAGCGGTGCTTGACGGCGGGTACGCGCTGTCTTCGGGTCCGCCCACTGACGGCGAGTTGCATGCCGGGCTTCGAGCCGCGGGTGATTTGAACACCGCGCTGGCCGAGCCTAAAGACGCGGCCTCGACCACTCCGACACTTGCGCCAGGAGTTTATCTTCCATCTGACGGCGAGACCTTCTCCGGCAGCGGGATCTACGTGATGGGCGATGTCAACGAAGTTTTGTTGAGCGCCGATCCTTCTGGAAATCGACAAGTCATAAAAATCACCCAGGGCAAGCAGACCACCACAATCGTCATCGATGTCGACGCGGGGACGACTACCGTCGATGCGGGCAACGGCACTCGCACGCTGAGGGGAGTTCCGAAAGACCGCTCGATCGTAGAGAACGGCAATCGCTCGGCGGCATCGCTTTATGTTCGCGGCGATTTGGCTTCGCTGCACGGTCCGGGGCGCGACGGAAAAGGACAGCCGATACCCGCGATCGATTCCGACTTCGCCGTCACAATCACTGCCGGGGGCACTCCCACCGGAGACGCGAGGCGTCCGGTTGCGGGCGGAAGCGTCACGTTGACGGGCGACCTTACCTACGAGACGCCGGTGGTTGACCCGGCAGGCAACCCGATCAATCCCGACGCTAAGAACGTTCTGGGAATCTTTGCATCGGGTGGCAACATCAACATTCCAAGCGACGGCCGCGCGCCCGACAACCTGACCGTGAACGCTTCAATGGCGGCATTCAGTCTCACGGATTCAGACGGCCATTCGATCATCGGTCCCAACGGCCGGCCCTTTGGAGGGCGAGTGAGATCAGACGTGCTGGATTTCGCGGGTAAGCCTTTTCGCGGGAACTTCAACCTGGTAGGCGGAATGCAATCGAGCAACTACGACAATCTTGGAGTCTACGACGGACAGTTTCACGGGTACGCGTACAAAGGCAAGTGGGACCCGCGCTACGATCAGGGTCAATCGCCGCCGTTCTATCCCGGCTATGTAGTCGACACAGGTGGTCCGACCGGCGCGCCTACGGTGAAGGCTCAGACTAACAGCCCGGTGGTGCTGTCGTATAAGCGAATCTATTACGGAAGGGCTCAGAGAGCAGTTACTCGCTGATCTTGAGAGGGGTTCGTTGGTTAGCTAGATACCAATCTTTGCCAAGGCGTCGATCACCTGGCCCATCAGCATTGTCGCTCTAGGGTGTGAAGCTTCCAGTCGTTCTATCCCTTCCCTCAACCCTTCACCGAGCCGATCATGCACATCGCGCTCATCGGCCTCTGGTCCTTCCAGTAACTTCTTTATATCGCTCATCACCTTCTGAAGAGTCTCCCGCTCGTTCTCATCGACAGACTCAATCTGTTGAAGCTCGCCGTGCAATTGCTCGAGCCTGTTGTGAAGTTGCTGCTTATTCATTGTAGAACCCTCTATGAAAGCGGAAACGCCGCGTCCTGGCTAGCCTGCGAAAGAACCATACTTCTGATGTGCTAATGAGTCAAAGCGATACTTCTGGTCCTCACTCTTCAATCGTCTAAGTCGGCGGGATCGTATCCTCTTCTGGCGGGATCGTCTCTTCTTCGTCGTCCAGCAAGTCGTGGTCGACATGATTGGGGAGGTTGGGGTCTCGTGGAAGTGTCTCGGCTCCCCATCTCTCCTGTGGCGGAGTCTCGCTGCCCAATGCCGTCGTCACCAGCGGATCGGTGGCGGTTTCCTGTGTCTTGAGCCGCCCGTTGCTCACCTGCGCGATCAGCACGGTGATGTTGTCTTCGCCGCCGCGCTCGTTGGCCATGTTGATGAGCGCCGTACAAGCTTCTTTCAATGAACCGGATTGATCGATGGCTGCTTTTATTTCCTCGGGACGCACTTTGTTGGATAGCCCGTCGCTGCACAACGCAAGCGTGTCCATATCACGCATTTCCAAACGGTCGACGACAACATTGATGTTTGGGGATGCCCCGAGCGCCTGGAGTATCACATTGCGATAAGTATGTCGCTCGGCTTCTTCCTGTGTCAGGTGACCAGCCTCGACCAACTGCCCGACAAGCGATTGATCCCGGGTCATCTGCTCGATGCGCCCGCCTCGAATCAGATAGGCCCGGCTGTCGCCAACCTGGGCGAAGTATGCAGTGGTGCCAAATATCCCTACCGCGGTGAAGGTCGCGCCCATGCCGGCGTACTCAGATCGCTTGGTGCTCATCTGGTAGATGTACAGGTTGGCAAGCTCGATTGATAGACGCAGTCGTTCGTGAAAAGGAAGCTTGGAATACGCCGGGCTGGCCTGTAGCTCGAGCATTCGGTCGCGCACGCACTCGACCGCAAAGCGGCTGGCGACTTCGCCTGCAAGCGCGCCGCCCATCCCATCGGTAACCGCGATGAGCGACCCGTAATAACTCTGGTTAAAGCTCGTGAGGCTCTCGTGAGCACTATCCGAATCGCTTTCGGGCTTCCAGGTGTCGGCTGTCGAAAGGTTCAAGACGAAGAAATTGTCTTCGTTGCCAGTCCGAACCATCCCCACATCGCTCTGTGCGTATACGGAGATTCTGAATGCGATCTCTTCGGCCATCATGAAATTCAGTTAGACCAGTGTGACGGAGTACTCGAGCAACCCGAACTCTTGGTACGTCGATACGCCCTTGGGTTGGGCGTGATTATGATTGATTTCCGTTTGGATGGCAATATCTGTAACTGATCGTCCGTAATAGTCCGTAGTCAGTAGTCCGTAGCTCTCTGCCATCAACTCGCATGGAAGAGCTACGGACTACGGACCACGGACTACGGACTAATACCATTCAACGCCTGATCCAAATCCGCGACAATGTCCTCAACATCCTCGACTCCAACCGACACTCGCACCAGCCCGTCGGTGATTCCCAGACGGATGCGCTCGGTTTCAGGAACCGACGCGTGGGTCATCGTAGCCGGATGCGAAATCAACGTCTCGACTCCTCCGAGCGACTCGCCAAGCGTGCACAGCCGAACCGATTCCAGTACGCGCTTCGCATTTTCAAGCGACCCGGTCTCGAACGAGATCATTCCGCCGAAGCCCGACATCTGCCGCGCGGCAAGCTCGTGCTGCGGATGCGACTTCAAGCCGGGGTAATAGACCTTTTGGATCTTTGGGTGCTCCGAGAGAAACTGCGCGACTATGCGGCCGTTCTCGTCATGCTGCCGCATGCGCACGGCCAGCGTCTTGGTTCCGCGCATCACCAGCCACGAATCCATCGGCGAGAGAATCGCGCCGGCGGCGTTCTGAATGAAGGCCATCCTGGCAATGTCTTCTTCGTCGTTCAGGATCACCGCGCCGCCGATGCTATCGCTGTGACCGTTCAGATACTTAGTTGTGGAGTGAACGACGATGTCCGCGCCAAGCTCCAGCGGCAGTTGAAAGAAGGGGCTCATAAAGGTGTTATCGACTACGAGCCGAATACCCCGCCGCCTGGTTATCTCAGACACGGCTCGAATATCCACCAAAGACATCACCGGGTTGGTTGGGGTTTCGATGAACACCATGCGCGTCTCGGCTCGCGCACCCTCCTCGACATTCTGAGGCTCGCGCGCATCCACGTAGCTGAACTCGAGCCCGAAGTTTCTAAGCACCTTGTCGAAAAGTCGAAAGGTCCCGCCGTAGGTGTTATCGCTGACGATCACGTGATCGCCGCCTTTGAGGAGCGTCATCACTGCGTTGGTGGCCGCCATCCCCGATGCGAACGCGAAACAAGCGTTGCCCCCTTCAAGAGCCGCCAGGTTGCGCTCGAGCGCCAGCCGAGTAGGGTTCTGGGTCCGCGCGTACTCGAAGCCTTTGTGCTTGCCCAATCCTTCCTGGGCATAGGTTGAAGTCTGATAGATCGGGACGCTCACCGCGCCGGTTGTTGGATCGGGTTCTTGCCCGGCGTGTATCGCCTTCGTGGAAAACTTCATTCGCCAATCTCCAATCGTGCAAGTTCAGAGTACAAGCTTTAGCTTTCCTGATTGAGAGCAGCCTGAAGGCTGAACTCTGAACTTTTCCTTCGCGTTTATTCGTTTGTTAATCTAGCATCTTTCATCAGGCTTTGGCACGGAACTTTGGATTTGTTGAACTGTATGTCTGAATGATTGTATATTCTCGGTCACTGCGAGTAATCTGGACGGTCTATTTGAACATCAACCTTCACTCTAATTCGGCGCGATCTGTTCATTCAACATCGCGAGGCCTTCAAGCATCGTGGTCAAGGCGCGCCCGAGGATTCGTCGTCTTCTCAATCGTTGTGTGCTTCATCGCCGCGGCGCGTATGGCGTCACACGAGGTCCGCGCTCAGGATGATGTCGCCGCTGAAACAGGCGTCGCGCGCACCGAGAATTTCGAAATGATTGTTCGCGCGGGTTTCGGGCGGCTGGAAGTGAGCAACTGGACCGGGAGCTGGGTGCCGTTCAGGATCAGCCTCTCGAATCAGGGACCGGCAATCGTTGGCCGCCTGGTCGTTCATTGCGAGTCCTCGCCGAATCCGAATCCGCAGGTGCGCGAGTACGTCAAAGACATTCAACTGCCGACTGGCTCGCGGCAGCTTCACGAGATCGCGGCCTTTCTCAATTCAGGTGAGAGCCCGATCGTCCGCATACAGTCAGATGATCGCGTCATCGCTGAAACCCGAATCACCGTCGAGCGGAGTTATGGGATGAGCGATCAGTTGGAGATCGCCGTCGTCGATACGGATTCGACCGCGCTCAACAACATTTCCTCGGCCGAGGTGATTCGAACGCCCAACCGCGTGCCGTTCAAGAACCCGGCTCTCGGGGGCGCGGGTCAGCTACCGGACCCCCCGGACCCAAATGCTCAACCTGCGATTTCGGCCCCGCCATCATTGCCTCAGGGGCCTCAGGGGCCTCAGGGGCCTCAGGGGCCTCAGGGGCCTCAGGGCCCCCAGAACAGGCGGCCCCGATCCAGCGGGTCGGGCCCATGGCGCTCCGTGTTTTTGGCACACCCGACGGTGATCTCCGCTGAAGACCTCCCGCGCGAGTTCATCTCTTATGATCAGCTCGACGCGGTGGTGATCGGTGATGCGCCGTTGAATCAGTTGTCTGAAGAGCAAGCGCGCGCGCTCAGGTTGTGGGTCGCTTCGGGCGGGCTGCTCGTCGTCACCGGCGCCGCCGACGTCGCCGGCTTGCGGGCGATAGGACTCGAGTCGATCCTGCCCGTAGAAGCGCAGGCAACAGCTACAATCCCTTCGCTTCCAGAGTTGAACGAAGTGTACGGATCCTTCGATTCAACCGATCGCCTGCCGGTGATGCTCGCGCGGTTGAAGGCCGATGCTCACGTTCTGGTCGGCGCCCCTGATAAGCCAATCGTTGCAGAGAAGGAATACGGAAGCGGCATCGTGCGCTTCGTGGCGATCAACCCGAAACTCAATCCTTACCGAGGGTGGAGCGCGGCGAAAGACTTATGGACGGATCTGCTTCTGCCCGCGGCTGAGACCAAGCCGAAGCACACAAACTGGATCACGTTTGGACGCCGGGGAAACTCATCGTCAAACAGGTGGGGCGTGCAAGGTTTTCTTTTTCATCTGGCGGAGATCAAGCCGCCCTCACCGAAATACGTTCTGCTGTTTTTGCTGGCATATATTCTGGCGCTCGGGCCGATCAACTACCTCGTGCTGAGATGGAGGCGCAAGACTGATCTGGCGTGGCTGACGATCCCCGCGGTGGTAATCACTTTTGCAGTCGTCAGCGTGACGGTAGCCCAGATCGGCCGCGGAGCGGCCTCGATCGTCGCCGATGCGTCACTCGTCGAGCTTCATCAACCTGAAGGCATCTCGCGGGTGACGAGCGGCTTGCTGGTAATGCCGGCGACCAAGCGTATTCAAGAGATCACGTTCGAGGGTCGCGACACCTATGCCAACGACGTGTACAGCGGGAATCAAACCTCGAGCGCGTCGGCAATCGGCAGCATCGAATGCGAGCGCGGCCCGAAAGAGTTTACGTTGCGGGTGCCGATGACCACCTGGACATCGGGTCTGCTTCAGGTGAGATCGATGAACGAGGGCGCGCCGCCGATGGTGGCCGTTTCTACAAGCGAGGCGTCGATCGCGATCAGGAATCTGGGCGACGCGCAGATTAGCAGGGCTGTCTATCTGAGTGCTTCAGGCATATCGGACCTGTTCGATGTAGCAGCGGGTCGCGAGCAAACGGTGTCCGTGTCGGCTCCGCAGCCCTCGAGTTTCAATGGTTGGTATTTGACCCAACTCGAGCAGGGGAGCGATGAGGCGCAGCTCTTCCAGGAGCTTGGGGCATTGCTCGATCGCGAAGTGGGCGGCGATCGGGCTTTCACGCAAGGGTTCTTCGGGATTCAATTGATGCCGGACGCGATCAAGCGGCTCGAACGCCCGCTGCTGATCGGGTTCGTGGAAAAAGGCGCAACCGGCATCGGGTTTCAAGGTTCGCTGAAACGTCGCAGCAAGGCGTTTTACGTAGTGCATCTTTGAATAGCCAAGGGCGTGGTTTCGGGTTCCGGGTTCAGGGTTCAGGGTTTCTGGTTTCTCGTTGTTCTGGCCTGTCGGTTTGCAATACGAACCCAGTTGGGAAAGTACCAAACCAGAGGCCCCGGAACCTCGAACCCTGAACCCGGAACTCTGAACCAGAAACCAGAAACCAGAGACATGATCAAGCTCGAAAACGTGTCGAAGTACTACAAGACCCTTCCCGCCGTGCTCGACCTCAGCCTCGAGATCGGACGAGGCGAGGTGTTTGGATTCATCGGTCCAAACGGGGCGGGAAAAACCACCACCATCAAAATGCTTTCCAGTCTCATGCTGCCATCCGAGGGCAAGCTGAGTGTCGGAGGATTCGACGTCGTCAACCAGCCGTATGACGTGCGCCGCATAATCGGCTACATGCCCGACAGCTTCGGCGTTTATGACGATCTGCTGGTGTGGGAGTATCTTGACTACTTCGCCGCTCTCTACAAGCTAGACCCGGCGGGGCGCAAGCGGGCAATTTCGGACGTGCTCGAGTTGACCGATCTCGGAGTCAAACGCGGCTCGCAGGTGATGAGCCTTTCGCGCGGAATGAAACAGCGGCTGTGCCTTGCTAAAACGCTGCTGCACGATCCGGCGGTGCTTCTGTTGGATGAGCCTGCGTCAGGGCTTGATCCTCACGCGCGAATCGAAATCCGTGAGCTGATACGCGAGCTTTGCAGGATGGGCAAGACCGTGTTGGTCTCGTCGCACATCCTCACCGAGCTTGCCGACTTCTGCACCTCAATAGGAATAATCGAAGCCGGCCGGTTGCTTGCTTCAGGGCGAATCGATGAGATAACGGCCAGGCTCGCGGGGAACGTCATTCTGGATATCACGGTGAAAGGCGACCCGCTGATTGCGCTCGATGTGCTCGCCGAGCGCACTGACATTACGCGCACGACTTGTGACGGACGGGTGATTCGCGTGGAGTACGGGGGAGAGGCGGACGACATAGACGAATTGCTCGAATACCTGGTAACTCGCGGCGTTCATGTGCTCGGCTTTACTCGAACCGAGGCGGACCTTGAAGACATTTTTCTGAAGGTAACTCGAGGCGTAGTTGCGTGATGGGTAATGAGTGATGCGTAATGCGTGATGCGTGACGGGACTTTCGCCGCTGTTCCGGTTCCGGTCACGCATCACGCATCACGCATCACGCTTACGCATCACGTTTCACGTTCAAGAAACTCCTTTATGGATTTATCCAATCCCATCCTGATCAAAGAAATGCGCACTCGGATGCGCGGCACTCGCGCGTTTTTGGTGCTGACCGGGTACGTCGTAACGCTGAGCCTGATCGTGAGCTTGATTTACATTGTTATGCACAAGAACGCGCCGACGACAGTAGTCAATCAAGCCGGTTCGGTTCTGACCCCGGTGTTGATCTACGTCCAGATGGCTTTGATCTGCCTGATCGCTCCGACGTTTTCGGCGAGCGCGATCTCATCGGAACGCGAGCAGCAAACATTCGACTTGCTGATTACTTCGCTGGCAAAGCCGTCCACGATTCTGTTCGGAAAAGTCGGGGCCGCGTTGTCCTATCTCTTTCTTACTCTATTCGGGTCACTGCCTTTGATCGCGCTTACGTATTCTCTGGGCGGCGTAGCCCTGCGCGACATAGCGATCGCCTACCTGGTGATGGTCGTTTCCGGCGTGACGTTTTGCTCGATGAGTTTTCTCTGGTCGACGCTGATTCGCCGAGGCGTGATGGCGCAACTGACAAGTTTGATCGCGGTGATCTTTCTGGTCGCGGCGCTGCCTGCGCTGGCGCTGTTCTTTTCGGCGCTGGCGACCAACTTCAACCAGAGCCCGTCACCGGCTTTCATGAACGTGGTGTTCCTGCTTTTGAGAACGAACCCGTTCGCGGCCATCGCATCGCAAATCCCCGGCATCCCAATCCCCGCGAACGTCTGGCTTCACAGCGTTCCCGTGTGGATCACTCAGGTGATATTCTATCTGCTGTTGACCGCGTTGAGCTTGCTGCTGAGTCTGAAGCGGCTGCAGCGCGTGAGAAGCTGGTTATGAACGAAGCCGTTGCGAAAATCGTTCGACTCGAACGTCGCGTAATGTGGCGAAGGCGGCTGCTGTCGCTTCAAGACGGGCTCGCGCTGTCAGTGGCGATTGGAGGGATCGTCGCCGCGGGCCTCGTGCTGTTAGTACGGTTGCGACCGCTTCAGGCGCCGGTCTGGACGGTCATCATCGGCGCGCTTGGCCTTTCGTCAGCAGCGACGTTGATACCCCGGTTCTTGACTCGCGCGCGCCGGCGAGACGCGGCTTTTCTGATCGATGAAGCACTCGGCCTCGAAGACAGGGTAGCAACGTCGCACTTGATCATTGAGCGCGGCGGACCAAGGCGGGCGCTTGAAGGGGCGGTGATTGAAGACACGGCCGAGCGGGTCAGCAATCAGCGCGCGGCAGCGATCGTGCCGTTCACAATGCGCTCCTGGCATGCCTTGCCGCTGTTGTCACTGATCGCGCTCGGGGCTGCGCTAATGACTACCCCGCGAACGCTGCCAGTCAACCAGTCTTTGGCGACAGAGCGCGCGGATATCGAGAGCGCGGCCGAACATCTTGAACGGACCGCTGCGGACGTCCAGCAAGTTGTTCCGCCTGAGACCGAGACAGCTAGATTGGCAACCGAACAGGCCGAGCTTGGTCGCGGATTCCGGCGCTCGACTGTCACTCGCGCGGACGTGCTCAAGAAGTTGAGCGCGCTTGAAGAAAGAATCCGGCAGCGCCGCGACGATCTAGCGAGCACGCGTGCCGAGGAAATAGTAAAACTCGCAGACCGGCGATTGGGTGGCTCGCTTGTAACCCCGTCAGCGGCGCAGCGCGGAAAGGTAGAGAATGATGAGAGCCAACCGATCGTAACCGCGGAACCGACCACCGGTGATGTAAAACGAGAGCCCGGCAAAGAAACCCGAGCGACGGCTCCTGGCGACAAGCCTAACGCCGGTGATTCCTCTCAGGAAAAGGCCGGGAAATCCAGCCCGATTGCTTCATTGCGTCGGGCGCCGGCCAAAGGCGGTCAGCCAAACATCAAGGAAACAAAGGCCGAAGGGCGCAGGGAAGCAGTCCCCCAGGAGCGGCCACAGGAGCCAGTTTCAGGGGAGCATCGGAAGGCCGAGCCGGTTGGGACCTATTCAGCCAAACCCGATCTCAGGAACCCGCCGGCAGCGGCGGGCGAACCCGATGCTTCAGTGGATCAGAAGCCGAGTCAGCAGAAGCCGGCCGATCAGAAAGCAGATGGTGAAAAAGTGGCCGATCAAAACGCCGATCAAAACATTGACAAGGAAAAGAGCGAGCAACAGCGGAGCGAACAACCCGGGGATTCACTTGACGCGCTCAAGTCGGTTCCAAACTCAATGGCTGAGCAAGCCGCAAAGGCGTTGCCAAAACTGTCTGAAGAATTATTGAAGAAGGCTGCCCAGCTTCGCGCCAACGAACTCACGCCGGCCGACATCGAGAAGCTTCGAAGGGCGGCTGAGTTTCTTTCCCGCGACCTGGCACAGATCGCCCAGTCGAAGGATTTGCAGCAGGCGCTTCAAGAGATGGCGCGGCAGATGCACCCGGAGCAGATGGAGAAGGTGGCGAGCCAGCTTGCAAATCAGGAGAAGCTCAAACAGGAGCTGGAATCGGCGGCTCGCTTGTTGATGGAGAATCAGCAGGCAAAGGAAATGGCCGCCGGTCTCGCCGCGCAGTTCGCGCGTGTGCCCGAACTGAACGGCGAGATGCGGGCGCACGGGCATAATGAAAGAACCGACGTGAAACGGACCGGCGGCAAATCAGATTCGCGAAATGGACCGTCCGGCGCGCGCGATCAGGCTTCGCCAAACAATCGGAGCGATGCCAAAAAGTCGACAGGCAAATTAATCACGGCAGCAGATCGAAGTCTCGCGGGGCGAGGAAGAGAATCGAGCCTGCAAGGAAAGTATCAGCAGGGTTCCGAAGGCGTATACCTATACCTGCAGTCGAAAGCCGGCGTCGGCGCTGCGCGCGCTCCGTACTCTGCTGGTTATCCGCAGTATCGCCGCGAGGCTGAGCGCTCGGTTCAGCGCAGTCAGGTGCCGCCTAACTTGCGCTCAGTGGTTCGCAAGTACTTCGACGCGATCAACCCGGATGGGAAGAGATGAAAGGCAACAACAACTTCGGTAGGATCACAGGTGATTTTTTGAGCGGCTAGACACCGTCAGTTTCCTGGCAGCCTGAACTGCGCTGGTGCAGCAGATCAGTTGAATCACCCGGAGAATGCAGATGGAACAGAGAGACAAAGACCGGTTACTGCACAACCTTAAGTCGCTTCCAAACGAGCTCGAGGACTTGCTGAATGACCTCGGCGAAGAGACGTTGAGGTGGCGGCCCATCCCGAACAAGTGGTCGGTCAAAGAAATCATGTGTCACCTGCGCGACATGGAGCGGCTGGCTTATCTCGCGCGCTATCGGAGGATCCTCGCCGAGGACAACCCGCTGCTCGCCAACGTTGATCAAGACCGGCTGGCATTCGAGAGCGACTACATCAATCAAGACGCGAAGGCCGCGCTCGAGGAGTTCAAACGCCTGCGTCAGGAAACCATCCGGACTCTCGAGGGTGCTCCGACCGACGTCTGGTCGCGCAGCGGCACCCACGAGACCGATGGTCCGATGACCGTCGAGCAACTGGTGGTTCGCCAGATCAAAGGCAACGACCTCAACCACCTCGTTCAGATGAAAGACATCGTGAGGCTTCAGATGCCCTGGTGAGAGGAGCTGGGAAATTGAAAATTGAGAATTGAAAAATGAAAATTGCAAATTGAAAATTCATCGGCGCGATGCGTCCTGCGTCGTCCTAGCAATTTGCAATTTTCATTTTTCAATTCTCAATTCTCAATTCTTCCCGTGCGCTTCGCGCACTGACTTCCTATGCAAACCCTCGGTGAGATAAAAGAAAGGGTCCAGGACTACGTCGGCAAGTTCGGGGCGTTGCGGTCCGAGATCGCGCGGGTCATAGTTGGCCAGCAAGAGATTGTCGAAGGCACCCTGCTTGCGCTGATGGCCGGCGGGCACGTTTTGTTGGAAGGCGTTCCCGGACTCGGAAAGACCTTGTTGGTGCGAACGCTCGGCGAGACGCTGGGTCTCGACTTCGCGCGCGTACAGTTCACACCTGATCTGATGCCGGCTGACATTGTCGGCACTAACATCATTGTGGAAGACGAAACCGGCGAGAAGATGTTTCGTTTTCAGCCCGGCCCCGTCTTCACCAACCTACTGCTTGCCGATGAAGTGAACCGCGCAACACCAAAGACGCAGTCAGCTTTGCTCGAGGCAATGCAAGAAAGACAGGTGACGGTCGGCGGAAACACCTATCCGCTCAACGGGGTGTTTTTCGTGCTGGCCACCCAGAACCCGCTCGAGATGGAAGGCACGTATCCGCTGCCCGAGGCGCAGCTCGATCGATTCATCTACAAGCTGGTGATTGACTACCCGACCCGGTCGGACTTGATTGAAGTGCTGCGGCGCACGACGGCCGAAGACGTGCCCCACGCGAAAAACATTCTCACGCCGGATGAGCTTGCCCAGATGCAGAAGCTCGTGCGCCAGGTGATCATCGCTCCTCACGTTGAAGAGCTGGCGGCCGACTTGCTGCTGAAGACACATCCGGAAGGCGCCGATGCGCCCGAGTCCGTGCGCAAATACGTGCGCTATGGAGCGAGCCCGCGCGGCGCGCAAGCGATGGTGCTTACGGCGAAGGCGCGCGCGTTGTTGGCGGGCCGCTACAACGTGAGCACTGCGGACATCGTCGGCGTGACGAAGCCTTCGTTGCGGCATCGACTCATTTTGAACTTCGAAGGCGAGGCCGACGGTGTGAGCACGGATACCATTCTTGAAGACGTCCTGGCCTCCGTAGCAACGACGCAGAAGCAGGCCAAGTAGTTAGGAGCGGACGACGGTAGATGGCAAATTGCAGATTTCAGATTTCAGATTTCAGATTTGAGTGTAATTTTGAAAGCTGAAATAAGCTGAGATTTGAAATCTGAAATCTGCAAATCTGAAATCTGCAATCCGCGATTTGCAATTCTCAATTTCTCAATTCTGAGTGAAGCTGGCCGGCACCCGTTATGGTCCTATGACAACAAGGCTTCTTGATCCCACCTTTCTGAGAAAGCTCGAACGCCTGCGCATACAAGCGCGGCGCGCGTTTCCGGGAACCATGCGCGGCGAACGCCGGTCTACTCGTCGAGGCGTCTCCGTTGAGTTCAGAGACTTCAGAAAGTACGAAGCCGGCGATGATTTCCGCCACGTCGACTGGAGCATCTTCGCGCGACTCGAACGGCTGATGCTCCGTCAGTTTGTCGAAGAAGAAGACGTGAGGATCGACATACTGATCGACCAGAGCCGCTCGATGCACTTCGGGCAGCCGATGACCAAGTTCAACTTCGCGAGAAGGGCAGCGGCGGCGCTGGCGTTCCTCGCCGTTAGCAGCCTTGATCGCGTCGGCGTAGCGACTTTCGATTCCACGCTGAGAGCACGCATCCGAGCGTTAAGGGGCCGCGGCCACCTTCACTCGGTGCTCTCGTTTCTCGAAGGGCTATCGGCCGGACCAGAAGCAAAACCGAGCGCTGCCGAGCCGGCAGAAAACGGAGTACAGGGCGCACACGAAGCTAGCGTCGACGTCGTGAGTAGCGCTGAAGCGGTTACCAATTTGAGCGCCGTTGTCAGAAGCTATCAGAGATCGAATCGTCGCCCCGGCGTCCTTTTTGTGATTTCTGATTTTCTAGATCCCGGCGATTTTCGAATCGAGATGAAGTTGCTGGCCCAACGAGGCTTCGACCTGAACCTGATTCAAGTCCTTGCGCCCGACGAGATGCAGCCACACATCAAGGGCGATCTGATGCTTGTGGATTCAGAGAGCAGCCAGGGCCGGGAGATCACCGTCAATGAGCGCTTGCTGGCTGCCTATCGATCCACGCTTTCCGCCTACACTACTTCGCTTGAATCATTTTGCCGCGCAACGGGCATCGGCTACACGATGGTTACTGCCGATGTTTCTTTTGAAGACCTGCTGTTGAAGCGGCTGGTCGAAGGCAGAATGGCTGAATGACAACCGCTGTAAGCAAGTTTATCTTGACCCTTAACAAAACGGTCGAGTAACATCGATGCAGGCTGAGGGTCACTGCAAAGTTAGTGATGATTTGCTAATTTTTTACCAATGCTAACGCAACGGGGGCCATTGACAGCACTGGCAGGCGCGATGCCCCGCATTGATCGGGGATGTCAAATGCCGGAGCCTGGGTCACCCACCTGTTTTAAGACAGGTTCAAAGTTAGCGAGTCACACGGCCGCGCGGTACCCTCTAGCGTCCTTTCGATTACCCACGAAACTACCGCGACTTTGATTATCCCGCGATCATTCTCATAATAGAGACCGGAGCAACTAGCTGACTATGGCGTTTTGGAAGCGAAAGAAAGAACCCGAATTCATATCTCTCGGGCTGAACCGCGCGGCCACGGCCGAGGAAGAAGCGATCGCCGCGCGGCGAGACGAAGGTCCTGAGCCTGAGTTTATCGAGAAGTTCAAAGAAGCAGTTGCATCGACACGCGAGAACCTCGCCGATCGAATCGATTCGGTGATCGGCGGGCGGCGCGAGATCGACGCGACTGTGCTGGATGAGCTGGAAGAAGTGCTGATCGGCGCCGACATTGGCGCGCAGACTTCGCTCGGGATAATCGAAAAGGCCCGCCAGCAAATCAATCGCAAACAACTCAATGATGTTGACGAGTTGAAGCGGCTCATCAAATCGGAGTTGAGGGACATCCTCGATACGGCGGAACGGAATCGCCAGCGTGGCACCGTTGCGTCCGAGACCGAAGTGCCGCTCGATATCAAGCCTTACATCATGATGATCGTCGGCGTTAATGGTGTCGGAAAGACGACGACTATCGGCAAGCTGGCGCATCGCATCAGGATCGAAGGCAACGAGGTGTTGATCTGCGCGGCCGATACGTTTCGCGCCGCGGCCAACGACCAGCTCGCGATCTGGGCCGAGCGGTCGGGCGTGCCGCTCATTCAGCAGAAACCGGGAACCGATCCTTCAGCGGTGCTATTCGATGCGATTCACGCGGCTAAGGCACGCAACGTTGATGTGCTGATCATCGACACCGCAGGGCGGCTGCACACGAAGACAAACCTGATGTTGGAGCTCGAGAAGATGCGGCGCATCGCGGGCCGCGAAGTCGAGGGCGCGCCTCATGAAGTGTTGCTGATAATGGACGCGGTCACCGGGCAGAACGGTTTGGAGCAAGCTCGCCAGTTCACAAAAGCAGTTCCGGTGACCGGTCTGGTGTTGACCAAGCTCGATGGGACTGCGAAGGGCGGGATCGTCATTGCGATAGCGAAGGAGCTTGGGATTCCGATTCGCTATGTTGGAGTCGGCGAGCAGTTGAACGATCTGATCGAGTTCTCGCCTGAGGCTTACATCAACGGGTTGTTTGCTTGAGCGCGGTACGGGACGTGACCTCGGTGGTAGCGTAGCAGCTTCTTTTTCTCAGTCAACCGCGGGTTGATATTACCTCCGTTCGGCTCGCCCTGGGCTATAATGTGACCGCTAGGTGGATAGACGTGAAGAATCGAGCCAAATATGTCTGGGATTACGATCTCGGCCAGGATGAGTTCGATGACATCCTGGCGGGCCGGCGTACGCGCGGACGTCTCGATCGAGACTGGGCGGCAGTGCGCGTAATCGAGTGGGCCCCATACCAGGAGATGGTTCGGCTCATTGGGTTCCGCGCGCTTGTCAACGAATGGTCGCGTTGGCGGTCGCGCGTTCGGTCCGAGCAACAACGTCGTGCGATCGATTTTCTGGTCGACTGGCTGCCAAAGCACCATCCGGAGCTGCTGAGCGATGGCCGATAGCTCCTTCTACTTCAGCGTTCTATACCCCTTTCAAGATGACGTTCTTCGTCTGCTGAAAGAAGCGAAGACTGGCTTCTATCTGACAGGCGGGACAGCACTCTCGCGCGGCTACCTGAAGCACCGCTTCTCCGACGATCTGGACCTGTTTGTTAACTTCGATGCTCATTTTGGCGAATGGTCCAACCGCGTTGTCGATACGTTCTGGCGGCTCGGTGACTGGAAGACAGAGGTGATATTGAGAGAAAAGTACTTCGTGCGCGCGGTGCTGACGCGCGGAGAAGTCACGCTCAAAGTCGAGATGATAAACGACGTAGGCTCACGAGTCGGCGACGTGCGCGATCACCCGGTCCTCGGACGAGTGGACAGCGCCGAGAAAATTCTGGCAAACAAACTCACTGCTCTGATCGGGCGGGAAGAGTCCCGCGATCTTGCCGACGTGTGGGGACTCTGCACGACTCTGGGCCTGTCGATCAACGAAGCGATACTCGGCGCGCAGAGCAAGTCTTCCGGCATCTACCCTGTTGACCTGGCGCGAAGACTTTGCAGCGCGACCCTTGAGGATTGGGAAGCGGTATCGTGGATCGAGCCTGCTCCCGACGCTGAACAGTACCTCTCGGAGCTGCAGTCTTTGGGAGAGCAACTCATCTTGCTAGCCACAGACAGAACCGATGCTGAATAGGCCATTCCGACGGCGGCTTTTCACTACCCAACAAGGCTCTATTGATTGCCGCCGCTCCGCATCTCTCTCAGTCTTTGTTCGCCCAATGGAGCGTCGCCCGCGTCTATCTTGAAGCTCGCTTTCATCTCCTGCCAGAACCCGGGCTGATACCTCACGTTGATCAGCGCGATGATGATCATCGCCAGCAGCGCGCCGATCCCCGCCATGGTCATATCCTTTTGCGCGTCCCACACGTCGCCTTGCGATCCGAGGAATGCAAGGCCAGCCGCCGGATCAATGTTTGCCGCGGCGACCCACTCGATTATTTCGTAGACCGCGGAAAACGCCAGCGTTACGTCGAAAGGCAGGTAGTAGCCCCAGAAGCCTTTCACACGTGTGACGCGGAGAAAGACTTCGCGAACCGGATATGCCAGCAAGAACCCAAACGAAAAGTGAACGAGTCTGTCGTACATGTTTCGGCTCGCGCCCAGCCAGTTCTGCAGTACGTCGCCGAACGGAACCTCGGCGTACGTGTAGTGCGAGCCAATGACGTGCAGGATCATGAACAGCGTGATCAGCGTGTACGATACCTTCGACAGTTTGAAGTACCGGCCGGTCAAGACGAGTATCGGAACGAAGATGAAGACGAGATAGTTCTCGAGCAACCAGTCGTGACGATAGGATGGATTTATCGCGGCCCAAACCCATACCGCGACGAAGACGAGAAGAAGCACTTTCAGGTATCGAGTCATTCAGCACTCTCATTGGTGACTGACTGCTGCTCAGTCTGGTTATTGGGCATCAGTCAGCAACTCCGGGTGATGAGTAGGCAACCATTCCACCAGGAAATCAATGCCGCGGCGTTGTTGTTCAGACCGCACCCTCGAGCGCCAGCGCGGCCACTCCTTGACGAGTTGTGGGAAACCAATCAGCCTGACCATCTCTTCGTAGGGCGCCCACTCGATGACCCGTACGGCGGCCCAATCGCGGTCCAGACTGCCGCGCGTGTAGCGCCCCGCCAGAATGTCATCGAATTGTTCCTGACTGATATCGTAGTCCCAAACGTATTTGGCTTTCGTAGGCTCCATGAATCACCGCCGCTGCACAAAGAGCGGCGCCAAGACTGTGTAAGGAACTGGATAGCACGTGCAAGCTTCGCAGCGAATCTAGTCGAGGATGCCGTCTAGTCTCAGCACGAAACCTTTGAGCAGAGGATCGCCGGAGATCTCCGATGGACCGTCCAGTACTTGAACTTCTGCGCCCATCCGGTAGATGTGAACTTTCCTTTCGCGCGGATCAATCAGCCAGCCCAATTCGGCGCCGTTCTCGATGTATTCCTCCATCTTCTCTTGGAGATGTCTGAGCCGGTCCGACTTGGAGCGCAACTCCACGACGAAGTCTGGACAGATCGGAGCGAAATCGTTTCTTTGTTCCGCAGACAGAGCGTCCCACCGTTGGTTGCGAATCCATGAGACATCGGGTGAGCGCTTCGCGCCGTTTGGTAACGTGAATCCAGTTGAAGAGTCGAATCCAACGCCGGTTCTATCCCTTTCGACCCAGGACCCAAAACGAGTGGTCAGAGTGAAGTTCCTTTTCCCACTTTCGGAAACGACTGGAAGCATGATCATCATTTCACCCTCGCTGTTCATCTCGATACGCAGTTCAGGGTATTGCGCACAGTACTCGGCGAACTCCTCATCGCTGAATGGGCGCAACCCAGGCCGGATGATTACTGCTTCCGTGTTTTCGGGCAACGGAATCGTTGCAACTGAAGCGAAATCGACGTTCATACCGCTGTGTCTCCTGTCTGAGGCGCAGCATAGCTTGCGGCGTAAGCCTAATCAAGCGTTTGCCGCCCAAACTTGAAATGGCAGGCGAAGATCCCATTGCCATGTCTCGCTGATCGTGGTACAAATCGACCGATATGGTAAGCAGAGTTGGAGGTGTCATATGAGCGCTCTAAGTACACGCCTCACAAAAGGTGGCCGGATTGTCATACCTGCCGAATTCAGGAGACAACTTGGGTTGCAGACAGGCGATGAAGTGATCTTGCGCCTGATTGATGGTGAGGTTCGGATTAGAACCAGACGCGAAGCTATTAAGGAAGCTCAGGCAATAGTGCGCAAGCATGTGAAGAAGGGCCGCTCTTTGGTCGAGGAACTGGGGCGGGAGCGCCGCACGGAGGCTGAACGTGAGTAGTTTCGTTCTTGACGCGTCAGCGCTACTTGCGCTTCTCAATGAGGAAGCCGGGAAGGACGTCGTCGAGGAGGCTATTGGTGATTGCTCGATCAGC
Organism: Acidobacteriota bacterium; assembly: GCA_038040445.1. Lineage (NCBI taxonomy): Bacteria > Pseudomonadati > Acidobacteriota > Blastocatellia > Candidatus Onstottus > Candidatus Onstottus frigus. The sequence continues at coordinate 52,348 of JBBPIG010000015.1, forward strand.
GCCGTCAACTACTGCGAAGTGATCGGGAAGCTCATCGATGCGGGCGTTCCAGACGACGATGCTCGCCATACGGTTGACTTGCTCAATATCGAGATAGTGAGCTTTGACGCGAAGCTGGCATTTCAGGCGGCGTCGCTACGGCTTGCCACGAGGAGATTTGGGTTGTCGCTTGGAGATCGGTGTTGCCTCGCCCTCGGGATCGCGCATAAGGCGACCGTCCTAACCTCGGAACGCAACTGGTCGAAACTCAAGATCGGCGCAAAGGTAAAGCAGATTCGTTGACGCGGCTTGAGTAGATAACGCCCTCCTGACGATCTAGTCGCTCTATCCTCTCCGAAAGCACCATACGCATCCCGTACTTCGGCCGCAGAGTAATCATCGCCTTCGGCTCCACTAGTTGATCCGGAGCCAGTCGCATTTTCCATTGCTGCGCGATGGTCGCGATCAGCAGCGCGCCTTCCATCCAGGCGAACTGCTCGCCTATGCACACGCGAGGTCCCCCGCCAAATGGGAAGTAAGAAAATTTCGGCCGAGCTTCTCTTGCTTCCGGGATCCAACGCTCGGGGTCGAACCTGAAGGGCTCAGGATAGTATCTCGGATCGTGATGCATCACCCACTGGCTCATCAAGACAATTGAGCCGGCCGGCACGACGTAGCCGCCGACTTCATAGTCATTCAGCACGCGGCGCCCCAGAGTCCACGCCGGCGGATAGAGTCGCATTGATTCCGCAAAGACCATCTCGGTGTAGCGCAACCGGGCGACATCATCCGCGGTGGGAAGCTTGCCTGCCAACACTGTATCTATTTCTTCGTGCAGTTTTGCTTCGACTTCAGGATGTTGCGAGAGCAAGTACCACGTCCAGGTGAGCGCGTTGGCGGTTGTTTCATGCCCGGCTACAAAAAGCGTCATAGCTTCATCGCGAAGCTGCACGTCGGTCATGCTGCCGCCATCGCCTTCTTCGTCCTGCGCCAGCAAGAGCATCGAGAGCAAATCGCCCCGATCAACGCCCGCTGCGCGACGCTCGTTGATGATTCGATAGATGGTCGAGTCTAGCCGTTGTTTTGCTTTGAGCCAGCGAAAATTGCCGGGCAGCGGCAGCTTCTCGAGCAGCCCTCCGAATGGATTCGTTATTCGCTCGAAGAGCTGCATTACATCGGTGAGCGCCGCGCCGATCTCGGGAGCTTCGGCTTCAACATCCGCGTCGAACAGCGTCTTGCCTACGATCCCCAGAGTCAGACGCATCATCTCTTGCCAGATGTCGAGCGCTTCGCCCGACTTCCAGCGAGTCCGTGTGCGAGCGGCGTAGTCAGTCATCACCGCGGCGTAGCCGTTGATGCGCTGGTGATGAAACGCCGGTTGCGCGAGCCTTCGCTGGCGACGGTGAAACTCGCCCCCGCTGGTGAGCAAGCTTTCGCCAAGGAACTTCTTGGCCATCTCGAGGCCGCGGCTTTTGACAAAGTTGCGATTGTTGGTGACCAGCACGTCTTTGATGTAGTCGGGATGGTTGAGCAGGTAGACACTCTGAGGTCCGAACTTCAAATAAACGACGTCTCCGTATTCTCGCGCCGAATCGAGCAGAAATCTCAGCGGGTCGCGCCGGAACATCGTGAGGTGGCCGATGAAGGGTATTCGCGCGGGGCTCGGCGGATGAGTAGCGGCTGCCATCTGTAACTCCCAGGGCTCAGGAATCCTGCGTGAGTATTATGCGCAGTTTTTAAAGCTTCTCGCCAATACATTCGAGCTTCAAGAGGCGTAACGACGCTCAACGGTGAGCACGAATATGAGAGTTCCGGCGAGGCCGATTGCACACGCGACGAAGAACGGAATCGTCGGATCGATCTTCCATAAGAAGCCGCCTATCACCGAAGCCGGCGTGATCGAGAGGCTGCGCGTCAGGTAATAGAGCCCGACCGTGCGCCCGCGGCGAGTAGGATCGGCAAGATCTACAATCATTGCTTTGCGCGCGGGCTCGCCAAGCTCTCTAAGCCCTCCGATCACAAAAGCGGCGACCAGCGCAGCGAAGCTCTGAGAGAGGGCAACCGCCAGCGGAAAGATCGAAAAGCAAATGAACGTCGCGACGACGAACGGCTTGCGTCCATAGCGGTCCGCAAGTTTTGCCGCCGGAAGGTATGCCGCGATTGATGTGGCCATCTGGATTCCGACAAGCACCCCGAATTGCACCGAAGTCACGCCGATCACGTTCGTCGCGTAAAGGACGACGAACACGCTGACCATTCCTTCACACGTTCGTATGAAGATGTCCGATATCAGTAAACGCTTTAGCGCGTGATGCAGAGCGCGGAATTGCGCGAGAAGATTGATCGACCTCACTTCGGCGGCCGCGACTCTCACATTGTACAGCCGCCGCTGTGCGAAGATCGCAGTCAACGCAAGGGCTGCGGTAATCAGCAGCGAGGTCCGAATGCCTCGCAACAGGCCGAGCTTCGCAATCAGGAGTCCGCCGATCGCAGGCGAAAGCATCACCGGCAGGCGCTTGAGGATCGCCTGAACGGTGAAGCCCATCGCCCGGCGCTCGCGTGGGAGCCGCTCAGCGATCATTGCGAACATCGCCGGTGAAGCCATGCTCGCCCACGCCATCGAGAATACCAGTCCGGCAAAAACAAATGGCCAGCTTGGACTCAAAGCGTAGATCAAGTAACCGGCAGCGGCGAGACCGGCGAACAGAACCAGCGCTCGGCGGCTGCCGATGCGATCAGAAATGGCGCCGCCTGGATACTGATAGATCGCGTCGAGGAAGTCGCGCGCCGTTCCGAACAGTCCAATGACGGCGGCGCTTGCGCCGAGGACTTCGAGGTATTTCGGCAGGAAGCTTTTCCAGAGCTCTTCTCCGGCGCCAAGCAGGAAGACGGCGAGCGACATCACCACGACGTTTCGTTCCAACCCAAGCGCGTCGCGCAACCGGCCCACGGGTGTTCTCGCTTGGCCGGGCGACTGCCGATTTTCGCTAGTCATGAACTAGTGATTATCCACGAAGGACACGAAGGCCACGAGGCAATCTGTGTTTGGTTTGCCTCAGAGGCGAGAGATGCTGAACTCAAGCCTTCGAGTCGAACAATGATCGGAATCAAGTCCCGCAGGGATTCCTCAGTAAAGCCGCGAGTTAGTCCGCCAGGGAGTTACCGGGTCTGCTTCGTGCCCTTCAGCTCCTTGTACATATCTTCAACGTTGGACTGAGCGAAATTCTGAAACGCGAGGGCCTTGTATTTGTCGGGTAGCTTCAACTGTTCCTTCGCCTGTTCGATCGTCAAGCCGTCGGCGATCGCCTTCTTGACCCGGCTCCGCAGATCATCGAGATAGTCTCTGAAGTCGCGCATGTCGGCTGCTGTCGCCACGTCGCCGTGCCCGGGCACGAACTTCGCACTCGAGTGATTGCTGAGAATCTTGTCGAGCGAAGGCACCCAATCATTCACTGTTGCGTCGACCAGGTTTGGAAGCGTCTTTGACCAACCCATGTCCCCGGTGAACATCACGTTAGCATCGGGCACGAAGACCAACACGTCGCCTCCGGTGTGCCCTGGCAGACTAAACAGCACGACTTCACGAGTGCCCAGATACAAATGCATAGCGCCGGCGCTGAATGTCACCGATGGATTGGTGAGTTTGATCTGAAGCATCGCGTCGAGCCGGCGCAATTGCCGCTCAAGTTGTGCGCGTTTGTCTTTCTGATCTTCCGGAGTCTCACCGAGTTGTTTAGCCGCATCCGCTCTTCGTTTTTGCAGCTCATCTGGAAGAGGAAGAAAGCGCCGGTTCTTTGTCGTCTGCCACTGCATAAGGTTGTCGTGCGCGATGATGGGAATGTTGCGCGCAGCAAGTATCTGATTACCGCCGGTATGATCGAGATGGTAGTGAGTGTTGACCGCGTACTTGATTGGCTGCTTGGTTTGGGCTTCGATCGCCCCTATTAGTTCTTCGACGGCGATCGGAGTAAAGAACGTATCGACTACCAGGACTCCGCCATCGCCGACGATAAACCCGGCATTGCCCGATGCGAGACCTCCAGGTTTTGCGATGCCGGCAAAGACGCCTTCCGCGACTTTGACTAGTTCGAAGTTATCTTCGGCCCTAGGTGTGCTCGGCCGAGCCATCCCGCCAGCGCCCAGTATTCCGAAGCCAACTAGGACCAACCTGATTGTTGTCGTGACGGATGTTCTTCTCATCGTGCCTCCTCCAGTGTTGCGTAAGACCGAAGCCCGTGCGCGACTTCAGATAGATTAGCGGTGGAAAGGCAAATGATAAAACAGACGGTGCCAATCGGGTAAGTCACAAAGATCGTAAGCAGCGGATAGTGCGGAAGAGGGTTTACGGAAATTGCGGCCTGACCTTACCAGAATTCCACGCGACTGGGGGGGTAGTGTCCCAGTTTAGAATTAGGACACTACCAGTTTGGTCACGTCAATTGATCTGAAATCGTCGCCGCACGGCGAGGCCTGAGAGGAATATAAGAACGAGCGACGCGACGGATTGCAGTGTCGCCACAGCCCGAACGGCGAAGCCCCAACCGGGCCCGAAATCTGTCAGAAACGCAGCGAGCCAAGAGTTGTTGGCGGGCGTAACGATGTTGCTTGCTAGCCACTCTTCCTCCCTCTGCTCTTTAGGTTTTTCCTCGGCCATTAGCCCCCCACGCGTTACGACGGTGGCATTAAGAAATGAACTGATCGGGAGTCGGGCGCTAAAAAAGCTGCTGTGCGCGCGTGCTCGTTCTTGCGAGTCGGACCCCAAAAGAAATGATTGGTTTCAGTCTCCTTCAAACTCAAGGTCTCGGTGGATGCCATCCTGCGCTGACCCAGTTCTGTCTAACGACCAAAGCGATCTCATTGTTAAGGTTCAGTGCCTCGACTGTTGCCCGTCCGCAGCTCGTACGCCCTATCAACCGCACCCCGTCATCACTCCAGTAGAAGTGGCGGCGCCACTTCTGCCTTCTTGGATTGAAGAGTCGAACTCGTCGGCCGGTTACCGGGTCGTGCCCGTGAGTCTTCACACTCTTTGCGTTATTGCAGAGACGACACGCAAGCCAGAGGTTCTCTTCGTCTTCGGTCCCACCGGTTGCTCTTGGAGTGATGTGCTCTATCTCCAGAACCTGCATCGCGTAACGCTGAGGAGTCAAACAATATCCGCAACGGTTCTCGGCTGTGGCTCGGATGCGGGCTACCACCGCCTCAGAGATTCTTCTGCTGGTCATGGCACGAGCGGCGGTCTGAGCCCGCGTCTCACCGCTTCGGCCAGAGCCTGAGATTGGCGCAGCAGGCCCATCTCATAGGCTCTCATCAGCGCAGCAAGCTCGGCACGTTCAAGGTCGGTCAACTCTCCGGCCTGCTGGCGATCGAGCAATGCGCTAAGCCGCAGGTCGGCTTCGCGTTCCATCCGCAGCTCGGTCAGCGCCACTATCTGTTCGTCGGGCAGTTTGGAAATAGCACGAAGCTGATCGATCGCGTCCAGGGAGGGAAGAGAGGAGGCCAGCGCAGCCGCGATGATCTCGGAGACATCGCGATGAGCGTAAGCAGCGTACTTTGCGGCGCGCTCAAAGGTGTCGTCCGGTAGGTCTAGAGTTAACTGTGTGCTCATCGCTCCGAATTATAAGTTAGATACGACAGACACTTCAATGGCCAAAGCGCAAACCGCATCTGCAATACAAGTCGCCAAGTGTTACCAGTCTTCGAGGTTTCACAACGCGCTGTTTGTCTTTTCCAGCGCTGCCCTCAATCCTCGAGCGAGCTTCACCGGATCATCGTTGCCCCAGAAGTGCATGAAGAAAAGTCTCGGGTTCTCATCGAGCATGTGCGAGTGCAGCGCCGTGATTTGAATGCCTGCCTTGCGAAGCTCGCGTATCACCGGATTTACTTCGTTGGCGGTCATCACGAAATCGCCCGTGGTGGCCGCGCCTTTTGGACTCATCTGAAGATTGATCGCCGTAGCCGTGCCCATGAACGCGGGAACCTCTGTGCCGTCGGCCATGGTGATCTTTTCTTTTCGCGCAACTCCGATCTGTAACACGCCGCCGCGTTCGCGGCCTTGCACGCCAATTATCTCTTGAACCTTCTTCCAATCCCCTGCGGGAGGCGGTTGTGCGGCAGCCGTGGGAAGCGGACCCATCGGAGTCGCGCTCAATGACAACGCGTCCTTCACCGCGCGGGCCAGCTTCTCTTCGTCCCCGTGCCCCATGTAGTGCATATACAGAATTCGGGGCTGCTCGTTTAGGATGTGGTTGTGAACAGCCGAAATCTCGATCCCGTTCTCTTCGAGTTTTGAAAGAACCGGGTTGAGCTCGTTTTCGAGCAGGACCAGATCACCCATCACCATCACGTGGCTTGATGTGCGTGTGAATGCTATCCACGAACCGAGCGCAAGACCAGGCTTGATGTCGACGCCATCGGCCTTGACCTTCAAGTCCGTGCGTGGAAGGCCGATCTTGTAGACGCCATCCTTCATCTCGCCGGATCGCCCGATGATCGCGTCGATCTTCTTGGTGTCGAGGAGATCGGATGTGATCGACGAGGCTCCGCCGGCTTTATCCTCCGCCGCGGTTGTGTTGTGTCGAGTCGCAGCCGTCCCAATGAAGATGAGCAATAGAGCCGCGATCGCTATTAGTCGCGGGACTGTCTTCGATCTTATGAGCATAGGAAAACCCCCCTGTGTTTTTCCTATTCTATGCTTGAGACTGGATGCCTGTCATCAACATCGCGGGAAGAAGTGCTCGCCTTGCAGACCGGAGGGCTTTGATATAAATTATGCGCGCCACAGTGGACGCCGCGCAGGCGCAATCAGTCACACGGCAGGCGGCTCAATCAGTCTTCTTTGTCTAATGCCAAACATCTTGCAGGAGGCCATCGAAATGGCAGAAACATTCCGTGCGCGACGCGAGCGCTCATCCTTCGCGCGAGCCACGACCGCGCGGGCCACGACGCTCAAGCGCGTTTGCGTGACGCTTGGGTTGCTCGCGGGCGCAGTGCTCGCGTCGTTGACCCACGCGCCCGTTGCCCGGCTTGATGCGCCCGACGCATTCGCGATCAAAGACGCTCAGATCGTCACCGGTACGGGCAAGACAATCGCGAAGGGCACGGTTGTTTTTCGCAAAGGCTTGATCACCGATGTAGGCGAAAGCGTCAAGATACCGGGGGATGCCCGAGTGATAGACGGCGCCGGTATGACTGTCTATCCGGGTCTCATCGACGGCTACACCAGCCTCGGACTCGCAGCGCCTGCGCAGGCTCAACCCCCGGCGGGAGGCGCCGGTGGCAGGCAGGCCGCAGTTGCCGCTGCAGCGGCCGGCGCGCAGCCTTCGCCTGAAGCGCGACTGGGCGACCCATCGCTTGCGGCGGCAGATCAAGTCAAACCCGGTGCATCGTTCGAAGATCCAAGATCGGTTGGGGTGACCTCCGCGCTTAGCAGTCCTCGTCAGGGAATCTTTGCGGGACAGAGCGCGCTGATCAACCTGGCGGGCGACGAGGCTTCTAAGCTTGTGCTTCGCTCGCCTGTTGCACTGACGATCCAGTTCAGCGCCGGAGGAGGCTTCGGCGGCGGATACCCAGGCTCACTGATGGGCACCGTAGCTTACATTCGACAGTCGTTCTACGACGCTCTGCACTATCGCGATGAAGTCGACCGATACAACCGCATCAAGCGCGGAGTGAACAGACCCGAACACGACAAGCGCCTTGCGGCGCTTCAGCCTGCGATCAAGGGCGAGTTACCGGTGCTCTTCGTCGCGAACTCGGACGGGGACATTCGCCGGGCGCTGATGATCGCCGACGAGTTCAAACTGAAGCCGATCATCGCCGGCGCGTTGTACGGCTATCGGATCGCTGACATGCTCAAGGCCAAGAGCGTGCCGGTGATTCTTTCGGTGGATTTTCCGAAGCGCGCGGCTGATCTACCCGACGACGAAGAGGAAACACTTAGGGCGCTGCGCCAGCGTGCTGAAACGCCAAAGGGCGCGGCGAAGCTGGCGCAGGCAGGTGTGAAGTTCGCTTTCACATCCGGCTCGCTTCGACCGCAGGACTTCATTGCCAATGTGCAGAAGGCTGTCGAGAACGGCTTGTCGAAAGACGAAGCGCTGCGCGCTCTTACCATCAACGCAGCCGAAATCTTTGGCGCCGGAGATCAGATCGGTACGATCGAGGCCGGCAAGATAGCAAATCTGGTCGTGGCGAGCGGCGATCTTCTGGCGAAGGACACCAAGGTCAGGCACGTTTTCATCGATGGCGAACAGATCGAGTTGAAGAAGCCTGACGCCGCGCCGGCGCGCGGCGGAATGGGGGGCGGCCGGCCGGGCCCAACCGGCGCGACCGCAATCGATCCGTCCGGCACGTGGTCTCTGGTCGTTCAGTCGCCTCAAGGCGAGATCAGCGCTCAGTTGACCCTGGCGAAGGACGGAGATCAAATCACCGGCACACTGGGCACGCCGATGGGGAACGTTGCTCTTAGGAGCGGGCGAGTGAATGGGAATCAGATCCGGCTGACAGCAACCGTCGACATGGGAGGCCAGTCGATCGACGCGATCATCACCGGCACGATCGAAGGCGATTCCATGCGCGGGGCAATGGTGATGGGCGCGATGGGCTCGTTCGACTTCACCGGCACGAGACCGAGATGATTTCCGATTTCCGATTGCCGATTCTCTTGTTTTCCAATGCACAATCGGAAATGGGCAATCGGAAATCGGAAATCGAATTGGGGGGAATGATGAGAAAGATAAATGCGATTCTATCATCACTGCTGACGCTGACGATGGTCGCTTCAGTGTTCGCGCAGACCGGGAGCAAAGCGAAACTGGCTGCTGGCGCCAGTTCCGCGGCGACCGCTAGTGCGCCCGGCGAAACGCTCATCTGGAACGCGACCATAATGACCGCGTCTCATGGGACGATTAACAAAGGCTCTATCCTGATTCGCGACGGTAAAATCGCCGAGGTCGGTCCCAACGTGAAAGCGCGCGATCCCAACGCCCGCGTCATCGATGCCACCGGCAAGTATGTCACGCCGGGGATCATCGACTGCCACTCGCACACTGGGGTGGACGGCAGCGTTAATGAAGGCTCGCTTTCGGTGACCTCGATGGTTCGGGTTCGCGACGTGATTGACCCTTATAGCCCGAGCATCTATCGCGAGCTCGCCGGGGGCACCACGACGGCCAACGTTTTGCACGGGTCGGCGAACTCGATAGGCGGCCAGAACGCCGTGATTAAGTTTAAGGTCGGCAAGCCCGTCGACGAATGGCCAATCCCCGAAGCGCCGCCGGGCATCAAGTTCGCTCTCGGCGAGAACCCTAAGCGATCAAACAGTCAGGGATTGCCAACCACAACCGCGCGCCGCTATCCCGCGACCCGGATGGGTGTTGAACAAACCATCCGCGAGGCGTTCATCAAGGCTAAGGACTACACCCGCGAGTGGCAGGAGTACGAGGCGAGGAAAGCGACAGACAGAACTGCGATCGCGCCGCGGCGTGACCTGATGCTGGATGCGCTGGTTGAGATTCTCCAGGGCAAGCGGATGGTGCATTCACACTGCTATCGCGACGACGAGATTTTGATGCTGCTCAACCTCAGCGATGAGATGGGCTTCCACGTGCAGACGCTTCAGCACGTGCTCGAGGGCTACAAGGTTGCAAAAGAAATGGCCGCGCACAAGACTGGCGGCTCGACCTTCTCTGACTGGTGGGCGTACAAGCTCGAAGCATACGACGCGATTCCCTACAACGCTGCTCTGATGGCATCGCGCGGAGTCATCGTCTCCTTGAACTCCGACTCGGATGAGCTTGCGCGGCGGCTCTATCTGGAAGCGGCGAAGGCGATGAAGTACGGCGGCGTCGCCGAAGAAGAGGCACTGCGAATGGTGACGCTCAATCCAGCGATTCAGCTTGGCATACAGAAGCGAGTAGGCTCGATTGATGTTGGAAAGGACGCGGACCTGGTGATCTTCAGTCAGCATCCCTTTTCGGTCTACACGGTGCCGGAGATGACGTTCATCGAAGGTGAGGTCTACTTTGACCGAAGTGAGGATCTCAAGCAGCGCGAGGTGCTCAAGCGCGAGAAGGCCGACTTGATAAAACGCGAACGTGACCAGCGTGGCGGGCCCCGGCCGCCTCGCCCCGAGAGGCCGGATGAGCCTCAGCCAAGACCGAATGAATCGCCTCGGCCAAACGGGACCGAGCCGCAGAGTTGAAGGAGACGCGACGAAAACGAGTGTAGATTGCGCGGACTCTTAAGGCTCAGTATCCGGGCAGATTTAGGCTGGCAGCGCGCGCTACGTTCAGGGAGAGAATGATGAAGACGAAGAGAATGCTTGTTGCGATTACAATTTTGATTGGCGCTGGTGCGCTCGGCTTCGTTAGGTGCGGTTCATCAGAGGTGTCGGCTCAGACTTCGGAGAGCTATGCGATCCGAAATGCGCGAATCATAACGGTGACCGGAGCAGTGATTGAGAGCGGCACGGTAGTGATTGTTAACGGAAAGATCGCGGCGGTCGGCGCGAATGCCTCAGTACCGTCGGGCGCGAAGGTCATCGACGGGAAGGGGCTCTCGGTCTATCCCGGAATGATCGATGCAGACACCGAGATCGGCTTGACTGAGATCGGGTCTGTGCCCGGCTCGGTTGACACGAACGAGATAGGCGATAACAACGCGAACATCCACGTAGACGTCGCTATTCATCCCGACAGCTCGCACATCGCTGTAACTCGGGTGAACGGAGTTACGACTGCTCTTACCGCGCCGCGCGGCGGATTGATTGCGGGGCAGAGCGCGATCCTTAACCTCGACGGCTGGACCCCGCGGGAGATGGTGTTGAAATCGCCTGTTGCGATGCATATCAACTGGCCAGGCGGAGGCGGAGGGGGCGGCGGCGGCGGATTCGGCGGTTTCGGACAGCAACGCTCGGTCACAGAGTTGCGGCGGGAACAGGAGCGGCAGATTGAAAGCCTGAAAAAGATCCTGCGTGATGCCGCGGCTTATGGTGATGCCAAGGACGCTCGCGCGAAGGATCCGAGCTTGCCGAAACAGGACGTTGACTTGAAGCTCGAAGCGTTGATTGCCGTGGTGCGCGGCCAGATGCCCGTCGTGATAAACGCGAACCTCGAGCGCGACATCAAAGCCGCCATCGCATTTGCCGGCGAGATGAAGCTCAGAGCAATCATCTCCGGTGGCATCGAAGCCTACAAAGTCGCGGACCAGCTCAAGGCCAAGAACATTCCGGTGATAGTCGGCCCGGTGCTGCGTATGCCGGTTAAGGAAGATGATCCGTATGACGCGGCTTTCACGAATGCCGGATTGCTGTCGAAGGCTGGCGTGAAGATCGCATTCCAGACTAACGATTCCGCTTATTCGAGGAATCTGCCTTATCACGCCGGAATGGCCGCGGCGTTTGGTCTGCCGAAGGAAGAAGCGCTCAAGGCAGTGACGATTTATCCCGCGGAGATATTCGGCATTGCCGACCGCGTCGGCTCGATCGAACAAGGGAAGATCGCGAACCTGATAGTGACCGACGGCGATCCGCTCGAGATTAGGACGCAGATCAAGCACGTGTTCATCAACGGACGCGATATACCGCTCACCAGCAGACACACCGAGCTCTACGAGAAGTACAAGGCACGTCCTTAAAGACTAAAGGTAGAAGGCATAAGGCGAGAGTGCAGCCCCGTTGAGCGATCGGACGGCCTTCTACTTTCTGTCTTCCGCTTGGCAATCCCTACCCAGACCGCCGTACAAGCAACGCGGATTTCTTTCGGGCGACCGCTAGTGCGCCACACGAAGTTTCTTGTAGACTTGTCTGGGACGTTCGATCATCCCGGGAGCGAGCCAGCAATGGTCACGACGATAAACGAGAAAGAAAACGTATCAACTGACAACCTGGACTTGATGCTGGCCGTGCTGCCGGGGCGAATCCGCGAAGGTCTCGGCCGCGCCGCCAACATGGCCTCACTCATCGAAGTGGTGCTCGATCTTGGACGTCAGCCGGAAGCTCGGTACACCGCGCACGCTCAATATCTTGACGATTCGCTCGTGACCCGCGAGGACCTTCAGTACGTCGCCAGCCGAGTCGGCCAGTTCACCCGCGACAACCGGGCGGGCATCGAACGCACGCTTCATCGCATATCCGCGATGCGCAACCGGCTCGGCGAGATCGTCGGACTCACCTGCCGGGTGGGCCGCGCGATCTATGGCACCGTTGACATCATCAGAGACATAGTCGAATCGGGCAAAAGCATTCTCCTGATGGGCAAGCCGGGCGTTGGCAAGACGACCCTGCTGCGGGAAGCCGCGCGCGTGCTCGCCGACGACCTCGACAAGCGAGTGATCGTCGTCGACACCTCAAACGAGATCGCCGGCGACGGCGACGTTCCGCATCCGGGAATCGGGCGCGCTCGACGAATGCAGGTGCCCGAGCCGGAACACCAGCACGGAGTCATGATCGAAGCAGTCGAGAATCACATGCCGGAAGTCATCGTCATCGACGAGATCGGAACCGCTCAAGAAGCGCTCGCCGCACGCACGATCGCCGAGCGCGGCGTGCAATTGATTGCCACGGTGCACGGCAACACGCTCGAGAATCTGATGATCAATCCGACCCTGTCGGATCTGGTCGGCGGGATTCACCCGGTGACATTGTCGGATGAAGAAGCGCGCCGGCGCGGCACGCAGAAGACGGTGCTCGAACGCAAAGCTCCTCCTACGTTCGACGTGCTCATCGAGATTCAAGACAAAGACCGCCTGGCAATTCATCGCGACGTCGCCGAGGCTGTCGATCAGATGCTCAGAGGCTTCCTGCCAAGCACGGAAGTCCGCGAACGCCGCGCGGGCGGCCAGGTCGCCATTACTCAACCGCTTTCGGCTGAGAGCGCGGGGTTGGGGTCGGAGCGGAGAGAAGCTAGACAAGAGATGCTGGGCCAGCCGGCCCGCGAGTCTCGCGCGAGGAAGGGCAAGCTCCTGCGCATCTACCCTTACGCGATAAGCCGCGAGCGATTGGAGCGGGCTATCGAAGTACTCGGCTTGCCGGTAGCAGTGACGAACGATCTGGCGGAGGCCGACGTGTTACTCACGTTGAAGTCGCACGCAAAACGCCAATCTCAAAAGCTTCGGGAAGCGCGCGGCCACGCGGTCGAAGTCTTCACGCTCCGCAGCAATACGCTCACGCAGATGGAGAACTTCCTGCGCGAAACTCTCGGCACGGCCGCGCGCGCCGGTAACGAAGACGCGGCTATGCAAGAGGTGGAAGACGCAGTCATTGAGGCGGTAGAGCGCCGTCGGCCGACGGAATTAGCGCCCCAGCCAAGACACATTCGCCGAATGCAACACCTCTACATTGAGCGAAGCGGACTGCAATCTGAAAGCAAAGGCCAGGACCCCACGCGCCGAATAATTATCTATCCGCAGTGAAGCTCACAGCGCGGGCTGTTGCGGGGGTCGAAACACATTGTTGGGCTATCTGGCCATTCGATTCTTCGGGCTCAACTGACTTCAAAGAATTCAACCGGTCTCGTGATGTTCTATCGCGCTCGAAGATTCGGAAAAAGAACCCAGACATAAAGCCGGTTTGACCATTCGGTGTTGCCACGTGTATACATGGGCTATCCCGGAAGGAGGAACACTATGATGGTCTCGAGGGTTCAGCAATGGGGCAACAGCCAGGGGGTGCGCTTACCCAAGAACGTGCTCGATCTCGCTCACATCGCCGTCGGCGACGAGGTCGAGATCATAGTTGACGACCACCAGATCCTCGTTAAGAAAGTGCCGCGCGCCAAATACGACCTTGCCGAGCTCGTTTCTCGAATCCCAAAAGGCTACAGAGTCAAAGAGGTCAACTTCGGGCCGCCAGTCGGCAAAGAGGAGTGGTAAGTGGCGCGCTACACGGGGTGAACCGCGCTGGCTCTTGTTAGCTCTGCACTAGAGAACCACTGGCGAGGGGCCGGCTGCAATGGGTTCTTCGGCTGCAAGCTCACGGAAACCGGACCACGACGTTTTCAAGCGGAATCTCCATCCGGCGCTCTTCAACCTTACCGTTTGGGAGCGGTTTCCAACTTGCTCCACTGTCCGTCAGCCCGCCGTCGCCTTGCTTTTCGAACAATTCAAAAACAAAGGGCAGACCCTCTGACCCGAGCGGCGAATCGGCCTCGCAGATTTGAAAGTGAAGATGTGGCCCGTCTGAGTTGCCGGAGTTTCCAACCAGCCCAAGAACCTCGCCTCGGCGCACTTTGTCGCCCACTTTGACGCGAATCTTACCTGGCTGCATATGAAAGTACATAGCATACCGGCCATTGCCGAGATCGAGTGTGACGTAATTGCCGCCTATCGTCTCGAGCGTGATTGGCACAGCCCTGGAATCGGTATCGGGTTTGTTCTCGGGGACCGAGTCATTAACCGACGCCACAACGGCATCAGCCACGGCAACAATTTCGGCTCCGTAGCCGAACCAATTCGCATTCTTCCCCACATCGCCAGACCATAGCTGGCCGTTTGCTCCGAACTTGATCCAATCGATCGCGAACCGCTGTGCAATCCGAGCCTTCCCATCTACCGTGTTAATGGCGCGCCGGTGTTCATTCTCAGCCCGAGTGGACGGGCCGTTGGCTGCCATCCATCCTTCGCCGCGCAGTGGCGGGCCGATGACGAGCGGGGCGTCGCGGCGAACTTCGACGGATGCTCCCTCGACCGTCCTTTCGCCGTTCACTTTCTCTATCGCGAAGCCCAGGCGATGGCGCAAGGTTCGAGGAACGGCGGCGGTCGAGTCCACGGTGATCCACATGAAGACGACGGCCCGCATACCGCCGGCAATACGGCGTTTGTCGGGCAGTTTCTCGCCGGCGCCGGGACGGGACATTTGTTTGGCGAGGTCCTCACCCACCAAACGCGCGAGCGGAACGGCGTCCTGGTCATCGCCGAGAACTTCGACGCGAGTCAGTGTTAAGTCGCGGGCTGGTTTGTCAAAGTTAGTGATGTGCAGCTCGTAAACGAGATGGACTCTACCGTCAGCCTTAACAGGCATCGGGGCGACCGGAATGTAGAGATCAACCGGGACGGCAGAATGTGTTTGCGCCCTGCCCAAGGCGATCGAGAAGTGAAGCAGCAGCACTGCGCTAATTAATAACTTAACCCGCGTCGTAGTCCTTTTCATCGAAGCTCTCCCTAAACGTCTCCGAGTGTGCGGCTGAAAAGCAGCCGAACTCTGAAAAGTTGGTCCCGGAGTCGTTCCTAATGCGGAGTTTCGGCCGCATGACACAAACGACTCTCGCGCTAAACTCAATATGCTGGTGCTGGTGATCCTTGAGGCCTTGCCGGATTATACGGCTTACTGAGGGATTTGCAACGCCGAGGCCCCCGAAGCAACGACGAACACCATTGCTAAGAGGCTCACCAGGTTAGTTGCCGTTACTTGATCGGGCTGAATGCGTCCCAGTCGTAGGTGATGCCGAACGTAAGTCCGGTCTTGGGCGCGCGCTTTGACGTGCCGAAGATTCCCGCCGCATACCAGCGCACGCCGAGCGCGCGAATCTGCGCGCCCAATCGCGCTTCTGAAAAATCTTCGGTGCCCAGCGGCGCAGTCTTGCGCGTCGAGTGGAAGCCGTTCACTTCGCCAACGATGTTCACTCGGTCCGAAGCCGTGTAGATTCCCGCCAGTCCATACAACAGCACGTCGTTTTGCGAAGTCGATTCCAGCGGTACGGTCAGTATTCCCAAGCCAAGATTCCCAAACACATTCAACTTGTCCCCAACTCGTTTTCCCGCGGTGAACATGCCGTAGAAGCTTGTCGTGTTTGTGCCGATCCCTCGAGCTTGATTTGAGTTTGGCAGCTCGACGCCGAAACGAAATCCGACCGCGGGCGTCCGGCGCGACTCGTTACGGAGCTTGATTTTCATCCAGAGCCTCGCGTCGCCGACGTCATTAGTGTCCGCTTCGTTGGCCCCAAGCTTGAGCGCAATCGCCGAAGGACTGCGGCTCTTGATGGAAAGAAAATTCTGAAAGGTCCACTCGATCTGAAACTCGACGTTGGGGGCGAGGCCGAAGCTCAGCCTTGTGTCGGCGAGCCTGGTCACGTCGCCGCGCAGCCCTGAGAGAGTAAAACGCTGGTTCTGAAGGAACTCGAAACCTGTTTCGATGCGTATGACGCCGGGCTTGATGATGTCGACATCTTCGGTGATCAGCGGCCGCTGCTGCCCCGGCGCGCTTGCCGCAAGAGCCGAGATTGCTATTGAGACAACCAGCAATCTACCGAAACTGCGAGTCATTTATCTATCTCCGAGTGCGCGATGATCCGGCGCCGACGCTTCTGAACTCGTGCCCCGATTGTATGGCGGTGAATTGGGTTTGTCAATTTTGCTTTCCGGCATTCACTTACATAATACACCTACATCGGACACCGCCCGTTTGAGCCAAGCTTGGAAAAGAGAATTCAACGGCCAATTCACGTTAGACCCTGAGACATGCAGGGATTGTTTTTGATACTGTTCATTACTCTAAGATTCTAATCCAGGCTTACAGACAAGAGGTTGCAATATTCACCATATAAAGTTGGCGATACTGCCCAGAAGGGTTACTCTAGGAGCTTTCAAACTAGGAGGATCAGCAACAACATCTTTGTTATTCGACCTGTCCGCTGATGAACTTGATCAACCGAAGAAGCTTTTATTAGAAGTTGAGTTAACACATCCGGAGAAAAAGAAGTTAATGTTTCAAGTTGATTTGAAATGCTGAACTCGCCCTCCGGTTATGATTCACCAAAGAGCTTACCCTGGAATGAACGAAGTGAACTTGCACATTCAGCTTCGAGATTTTAGTGTGCATAGTGTCGAAGGTTGATCGCAAAAATCATGGACGACAAGGACTACGCTATCGGTCTTTATGGCTCCTCGTCAGCACCGGCTCACCAAATTCGCCCGACTAACCAATTCATCGAGTGGAAGAAGGAATCGACGGAGCATTCGATCCCTTATCATTTCCGCCGGCAAGCGCGCGCGCTTCCACACCGCCCGGCTGTAAAGATCGGCGAATACCAAGCGACTTATGAAGCCCTCGACAAGGCTTCCAACCGTGTCGCGCAGGCGATCCTCGCGAAGCGCGTTGAGTCCCAACAGGCAATCGCCCTGGTTCTGGGGAACGACGCTCAGATGTTCGAGGCCATTCTGGGCGCGCTGAAGGCCGGCAAGTTTTACGTCCCGCTCGACCCCTCCTACCCCATTGAGCGGAATAGATACATCGCGGATGATGCGGGCGCGGACCTCATTGTCACCAACACCAAATACCTGCCCCAGGCTGCTCCCCTGGTCAAAGCCGGGAACGAACTAGTCAATCTTGATGAAATAGGTCCCGATGTTATCGATGAGGATCCCGACCTCTACATAGGGACGGATGACATTGCGTTTATACACTACACGTCCGGCACAACCGGACAACCCAAAGGTGTGATCTACACTCACCGAAACGTGCAGCACATCGTCCTGCGCTATACGAACGGCCAGCACATATCCGCAGATGACCGGCTGCTGCTCTTATCCTCCTACAGCTACGGCGCATCGGTGGGAAACATCTTCGCCGGCCTGTTGAATGGAGCGGCTGTGTCTGTTTTTGATATTAAGGAGGAAGGCCACGACTGGCTCGCGCGCTTTCTTATTAACGAAGACGTATCGATCTACTATTCGGTCCCGACCGTCTTTCGTCATTTCGCGGAGGGCCTCAAGGGCGACGAAGTATTTCCCAAGCTGCGAATCATCAGATTAGGCGGAGAGACCGTCTATAAGAGTGATGTGGAGTTATACAAGAAGCACTTTCACGACGGTTGCCTCTTGCACGTAGGCTTCGGGACTACGGAGACCAACCTCGCGCGCGAGTTTTTCTTCGACAGGCATACTGAGTGCCGGACTGATGTCGCGCCGATCGGTTATCCGGTCGAAGATGTTGAAGTGCTCCTGCTCGATGAGAGTGGCGAAACGGTTGGCTTCGATCGCGTAGGCGAGATAGCCGTGCGGAGTCGCTACATCTCCCCCGGCTACTGGCGCAGGCCGGAGCTTACAAAACAGTTCTTCCTCCCGGATACAGCCGACGCGAAGTCACAGATCTATCTCACCGGCGACCTGGGACGCATGCGGCGCGACGGATGCCTGATACACGCCGGCCGTAAAGATTCTCAACTGAAGGTCCGAGGATTCCGCATTGAAGCCTCAGAGATCGAAGCAGCCCTTTTGAACTTGAAGGGGGTAAAAGAAGCTGTCGTCGTGGCGCGCGACTTTCCCGCCGGGCAAAAGCGATTGGCCGCCTTCTTAGTTCCCGAAAAGGGTTCGAAGATCAATCCCGCCGATTTGCGCACCGCCCTGCGAACGTCAATGCCGGACTTCATGATTCCCACGGACTTCATGACGCTTGATGAGCTCCCGCGCACGCCGGGCGGGAAAATAGACCGCGGCCAGTTACAGAATCTATCGCCGGCCCGTCCAAAGGCTCAAAGCGATTTCATAGCCCCGGCCAATTCCGTTGAGGCGCGGCTTAAGCAGTTATGGGAACAGGTCCTGGATGTCCGACCTGTTGGTGTAGCAGACGACTTCTTTGACCTGGGGGGTGATTCTCTTGCGGCAGCCGAGTTATTTGCCGCGATAGCGGCGATCTACGGCAGAGAGCTTCCACCCTCGACTCTGTTGCAGGCGTCGACCATCGAGCAGGTAGCAAGGCTTATCGACGCAGGGCAAGGCGAAGACTCATCGCTCGTCCCTATTCAACCGGCCGGCTCCGAGGCGCCGTTTTTCTGCGTGCATGGCATCGGCGGAGATGTGATTTCATTCCGGCACCTGGCCCAACATCTCGGCGACGATCAGCCGTTTCATGGGTTGCGAGCGAGGGCTGGCGACGTGAGCACCCTAAGCGTTGAAGCGATGGCCGCGCACTATATTACGGAGATGCAGCGTCTCCAGCCCGAGGGCGCCTACTTCTTCGGCGGGTACTCATTCGGCGGGACTATCGCTTTTGAGATGGCCCGACAGTTAGTCGGGCAGGGTAAGACGGTCGGGCTACTCGCTTTGTTTGACACCTACGGCCCGGGCTATCCGAAGCTCTTGCCCGTAAGGGAGAGGGCGTCAATTCATTTGAAGGCACTTCTACGCGCCGAACCGTCTGAGAAGTTGAGCTACTTGCGCGAGCGATTTGCGATCAACGCAATCAGGATCAAGAAGAGCGTCAGGAGACTCTCATATCAGCAAGGCGTGAGGGCTCGGCGCAGACCGGGCGCAGGTATGACCGGAGATCTTAAGGCAGCCCGGCAGCGCGCTCTCTGGGACTATTTGCCAAAGCCCTATGATGGCAGGCTTGATTTGTTTAGGGCCGCTAATCAGAAGCCAATCTGGCGCCCTGACCCTGTTTTAGGGTGGGGCGGGTTAGCGCGCGGCGGCATTCAAGTGCACGACATACCCGGCGATCACACTTCAATCATTGGAGAACCAAACGTATCGATACTCGCTCGGAGCCTACGGGAGTGTCTGAGCAAAGCCCGGCACGATGAGGTCACCCTGACCCTTCAATGAGAGTACTCGTAGTGAACAAAAAGAAAGAATTGAAACGAGAGTACCAACAGAATCATACCCCGATGGGTATCTACCAGATCCGCAACACCGCCAATGACAAAGTCTTCATCGGCACGGCCCTTAATCTTCCGGGCGTACTCAACGGGCAGAAATTTCAACTAAGCGCGGGGTCTCATCTGAACAAGAGACTTCAGGCCGATTGGAATGAGTTCGGTAGCGAAAGCTTCACCTTTGAAATTCTCGATGAGCTCTCGGCTACGGAAGGGCCCTCTCATGACTATCGAGCAGACCTGGCGTTCTTGGAAGAGTTTTGGCTTGAGACGGTGCAACCCTACGGCGAGCGTGGATACAACGAGAAGAAAAAAGACAAAGAAGAGATGCTGAGACTCATTGCCCAGAACAGGCTATCGAAACAATCAAAATGAGGCCAGACTTGCTGGCCGCAAGCAGTCATCGTGTGCGACACTCGGAGCTTGCCAAGGCCGGCCGGCTTGGCGCCATACGGCGCGCATACTTTGAAAAAGTCGGGGCGGTCACTTCAACCCATCGCGAGCGCCTTTGTTGGCGGTCTCGGCCTCTTCTATGGCTCCGCTCATCGCGGCTATCTCGCTCTCAGATTTCAACTCGGGCTTGAGTGTCCGCAGCGTTTGCAAGTGTTTATCCGTCGAGTCGCGCAGAAACGCTAACGCCTTTGGCAACGCGGAGCTCTTCGGGTTGCGCTCGTATGCGTCTTCGAGCTTCGCGATGCATTCCGAGATGGCCCGCGCATAGTGACGAAGCAGTTCCGCGCGGCTCACCTTCGGCACTGCGCCCCATTCGCGCTCTTCTTCTTCAACTTTCTTTTCATCCTTTTTGTCGGTGCGCGCCGGCGCCGGTCCAACAATCGCGTTGAGCCTGCGGTCCGCAATCTTCATGAAAACCTTAACGCGCGCGTCCGCCGCCTGAGCCTCCCGCACGTGGTTGTCTTCTTCATCAGTCAGGTAATCGACGGGCGTTTGCCCGTGCGCGCTACCCGCTTTGAAGTCAACCGCCGCGAGCTTCATGACCGGACTCTTACGATCAGCAAGCGCCGCCCGTTGGAAATTCATGTTTCTTCGAAAGGTCATCACGCCGAATACCAGTGGTGGAGCCGGCGGGTTCTTAGCCGGAGCTTCCTTGGGCGGCGGTTCGCTCTTAGGTTTCTTCTCCTCGTCGGGATCTTTCAACACATCCCCGGAAGCAAACGCCTCGTTCAGCGCTTGCACTCGGAGCTGCTTCGCGCGCTTCAGCGCGGCCTCCGCGAATACTTCGCGCTCGCCCGGGAACAATCGGTAGATCGTCTCGAGGATTTTTATTTGCCTGTACAGAGTCTGCTCGACCTTTTTCGCAAGGTCCCGTTTGCCTTCTCGAATCGCGAACGCTTCCTTCAACGCCGCGGCCGCAGCTTTGGTGTAGATGTCCAGCTCCAACTCAGCCGCGCTGTGGTTGTTGGCCTTGATCGCGTTACCCGCCACCTGGAGATGCGCGTCTGAAATCTTGAGATATGCGTCCACAAGCTTTTTCGGATTGTTGGCCTGTGCCAGGAACGCCTTATCAACCGGCGAGAGCAGTTGGCTAAGCGGTCTGGGATCCACTGGCAGCGGAGGTTCGGGGAGTTGCGCGCGGGAGCTTGCTGCCGTTACCGAGAACACACAAACGGCCATCACCAGACGAAATAACCTGACGGCGGCAACGCTGCTCGTCCGGCTGGATCCTCCCGTCTGGTGGTTTATTTTCCTTTTGGCTTGCCCGCTGATTTGCATTTGCCTTCTTTGATCAACCTCTGCAACTGGGCGGATCTCGTGTTTGCCTCTTCGACTTCGTTTTTGTTCGCGGCCGGGTCGGCCCTGCGCACGTATTCCTGATAAGCCCTGAGAGCTTGCTGGCAGTCGCCGAGATGGTCCAGCGAGATTGCCAGAAAATAATAGCTGGCCGATACATCAGGCCGAGCGTGGATGATCCAGATGAATTCACGCGCCGCTTCCGGGTATTGCTTCAGCTTAAAATGCGCCGTCGCCAGGCTGGCGTGCGCGGGATAGTTGTCAGCCTCGCGAGCTATCGCTTCTCCCAGTACCGGCAACGCGGCTTCGACCTGCAGCGAGCGCACAAGCGAGGCTCCCAACTGAGCCCGCACTCGATTGTTGCCGGGATCTGCTTCGATCGATCGCTTATAGTAATCCGCCGCCTGCGCAGGCTTCTCTTTGAAAAAGAAGTCGCCGGCTTTGGCCAACAGTTTCGCGTCTGCCGGCTTGGCGGCAAGCACGCGAGTCATCTCCATCTCGGCTTCCTGGCCCTGCCCGTTATCAGCCATCAAGCAAGCCATCTCCGCGCGGATCGCGAAGTCGTCAGGTTTCTCCAGGAGCAATCTACGATAGAGCTGAATCGCCGCCTGCAACTGGCCCGCGCGCGCGTGTAGCTCGGCGAGCTTGACGGCAAGCCCGCGTGAAGGCTGAGCGCGATACGCCGCGCTATATTCTTCGATCGCCTTTGCAAAATCACCGCGGGTTTCCAGCAAACGCGCGCGGCCTTCGTGAGCCGTGGCGTTGTTTGCGTCCAGCTCGATTGCGCGCGAGTAATCCGCAAACGCCTCTGCCGATTTTCCGAGCCGCTCCTCGGCAACTCCGGCCAGCGCGTATGCAAGCGGCGCCTCTTCGCGTTGTTCGATGGCAACACGCAGGTGCTCGATCGCGCGCGCGGGCTCGCCCGACTTGAGAAGCGCACTCGCCAAATAGACGCGAACGCCCGGCAGTTTCGGGTCCAGTTCGACGGCGCGCGCAAGCGCGCGCGTGGCATCTTCGGTCTGTCCTCGATCAAGCCAAATCTGTCCCAGGCTGCGATGAGCCCGCGCAAAACTGGGCTCGAGCTGAATGACTTTTTTCAGGTCGGTTTCGGCTTCGGGCTCGCGGCCGAGCTTGAGCAACGCGGTGGCTCGCTGATAGTAGGCTTGAAACAAAGAGGGGTCAGCCACGATGGCCGTTGTATAGAACCTCACCGCTGAGTTGAGGTCGCCACGCTGCTGAGCGTTTTGTCCTTCATCAAAAGCCGCAGCCGCGCTGTGTTTGCTGTCGGCCGAGGTGGCGCGGGGCGATTGCGCGAATGCGACGCGCGAGGGAAAGACAACCAAAATAACCGAAGCTGCTACGGCCAGGAGACGCATTGCTCTTACAACCTCGGATCGATCATAGCACCTGCATTATCGGCCTTCAACGGCGGCGCCGTCCGCGTTACTTGGACTGCGCCGCCCTCGACCAGGCTGTATCATCTATCGAGCAATCGGCTGCGCATTGGTTTGGTAGCAACGTTGACGGCAGTATCCAAAAGCGCAGCCGATGCTTTGTCGAAGCAATTCGCGGCTCGAAGGCGGCGCGCTCCAAGTTATGTCTACGGCTTGTGTTCGTGCAGCCTGAGCTGCGCGATTAACGCGGGAACAATTTCCGCCCAGTCCCCAACGATGCCGAAGTCGGCTGTATGAAATATCTCTGCGTTCGCGTCGATATTGATTGCCACGATTGTGCCCGCTTGCTGGATGCCGATCGTGTGGTTGAGCGCGCCCCGCACACCGATGCCGACGTAGAGCGCCGGCGACACAACCCTGCCTGTCAGCCCGATCTGTTGATGCCGTGGAAGCCAGCCCTGATCGACGACCCGCCGCGTCGCGCCTATTTGCGCGCCCAGCGCTCGCGCCAGGGCTTCGATCGCGACAAGGTTCTCCGGTCCGCCGATTCCCGTGCCTACACAGACGATTCTCTCCGATTCATCAAGCTCGGCGACTTCCAGCGGGACCTCTTTGCGAACCTCGATCAGGCGCGCCCGCCGATCAAGAAGCTTCGGCATCGCAACATCGATCACTTCGGCAGTCCGCGACCGGTTAGGGGCAGCGGCTCGAAGCATTCCCGGTTTCACAGTCGCGATCTGCGGCAGAGTTCGAGAGTAGATCAGCGCGATGATGTTGCCGCCGAACGCGGGCTTGTGCTGGACCAGCGCTCCGTGTTCGTTGACGTCGAGGTCTATGCAGTCAGCGGTCAGCCCCACGCCAAGGCGCGCTGCAACCCTCGGCGCCAGGTCTCGCCCGTTTGCCGTCGAAGGAAGCAGGACGACGGCCGGGCTGTAGCTGTTGATCGCGCCGGCCAGCAGCGACGTGTACGCGGCAGTCGTATATCTGGTCAGTAGTTCGTCTTCGGCGAGATAGATTCTATCCGCGCCGTGAGCCGCCAGAGTTTTAGCGTGAGTGGTCACGTCAGCTCCGGCCACGAACGCCGCGAGCCGCGCGTTGAGCATTCTCGCCAGCTCAATCCCCTTCCCCAGCAACTCGAAGCTCACGCGACGGAGCTTGCCGTCGAGCAACTCTGCTACCGCCCACACTTCACCTCCGCTCGAGGATTCGAGGGTGGCATTCGGCGCCGGTTCAATCTCACGTCCATCTGTTCTGTCGCTCAAAGCGCCGCGCGCTTCGAGCCACTCTATCAACTTCGCCGCCTTCTCTTCCGCGTTTGCGCCTTCGATCATCTCGACCTGCCGGGTTCGCGCAATCGACCTGATCTCTTGCACCCAGGTCGGCGAGCCTGAGAATCCGAATATGCTGGTATCGGCAGATAGTTCGGCGGCAGTGACTTCGACGATGGGCTTCGCGCGCCCGGCCTCGAGTTGAGGCTCTTTGACTTTGATCGGACGGATGAGCCGCTCAGCGGCTGTCAGTAACACCGGCAAGTCGCACTCGATCGTTTCGAAACCATCGTCGGTCTCGCGCTCGATCGTGAGGTGCTTGTGATCTTCGCTCAACTCGAGCCTGGTCGCGCCGGTCACTTGCGGCAGATCGAGCATCTCGGCAAGCTCGGGACCGACTTGCCCGGTCTCGGCGTCAACACTGTACTTGCCGCAGAAGATGATGTCGTAGTGTTCGCGCCGAAGTGCAAGCGCGAGCGCTCGCGCGGTCGCAAGCGTATCGGATCCGGCGAAGGCTTTATCGACCAGATGTATCGCCCTATCAGCGCCGGCCCCGAGACATTCGACCAACGCGTCGCGAGCTTGTGGCGGACCCATGGTGAAGACCACAACCTCGCCGCCGCATACGTCGCGCAGGCGAATTGCTTCGGCGAGCGCCCGCCGGTCGAAGGGGTTTACCGAGTTGGGCACGCCTTCTCTGACGATGGTGTTTGTTTCGGGGTTGAACTTAATCTCGGCGACTTCGGGAACTTGCTTTATGCAGACGATCAGCCTCATTGAGTAACCTTAGGCGAATAGACCGCGGATTAGACGGATGCGACGGATTCCCACTGATCTGATCCGTGCAAATCCGTCGCATCCGTCTAATCCGTGGTCTATTTCTTCGTTGTCTTTTTCTTTCTCTGCTTTGGGTCGGGCGGTGGGATGATTCCCGGCTTGAGCAGTTCCGCGATTGGTGTTCCTTCCGCATTCGAGAAACTCAATCCCAAAACCGCGGCGGCGGTTGGTCCTATATCGATCATTCGCGCGAGCGCCATCTTCGCGCCGACCCTCGCGCCCGCGCCATACACGATCAGCGACGAGCGCATGTCAGCTCGGGTAGGCAACTGACCATGCGTTCCGCGATAGTCTTTGGCGTCGTGAGTCTCCGGCCCGGTCAGTTCTTCGCCGAATGAAATGCCGGGCGCCGCGTCCAGCATCAGCACAGCAGTCGGGACTGCTTGCATCCGTTTCATCTCTGCCTGGTTCAACACCCGGTTGATCGGACCTTTGCTCGCAGCCAACCGGTTGAAGATCGATGTCACCTTCGCGGCGGTCTCTTTGTCAGCCGGGTCGCGCAGCACGATGGCGCACGAGCCGCCTGCGGGCCACGCCGCGGCTTTCCAATCCGTAGGCTTTCCGTCCGCCCCCAGCGTTATGAGTTTCTCCTTGACCAGTGTGACGTTCGGCTCGAACTTCCGGGTCACTTCGGCGAAGCCGTGATCCGAAACAAGAAAGAAAGTCGTCCGATCAAAGATGCCCGCCTTGCGCGTAGCTTCGATGATGCGGCCAACGTAGCCATCCATTCGCTCGGTTGTTGCGGCCGCGGCCGGCGTGCGCGGACCGATCTTGTGATGCACATCGTCGAGCGCGATAACGTGAATCAGCATCAAGTTGGGCTTGTAGGTGTTGATGATGTACTCGCTGATCGCCGCGCGCCGTCCGTCGGTAGTGTTGTCGCCTCCCGACCCGCCGGCGAGCGCTTTCTCGAGCAGCCCTGGCGTCGAGTACTGAGCAGTGCGCTTTCCGGTCGGTGGATTTTCCTTCGGGTCGGCAATCTCGGGAACGCTGTAGTCGATGTCCGCTCCAACAGTCACCGGCCAACCGACATTCGCGGTTATCAGTCCCGCTTTCTTCGCGATGCTCCATAGCGTTTCGGTTTTCAGAGCCTCGGCGAACCAATACCACTCGCGAGTCTGAGGCTCAGTCGGGGCCTCAAATATCCGGTTCTGAACTATGCCGTGCACGGCCGGGCGCACTCCGGTAATCATGGTTGTGTGAGCCGGATAAGTCACCGACGGAAATATGCCCTCGACTCCTTCGGCATAAGCGCCTCCGAGTTTCATCTGCACAAGACTGGGGACTCGCAGCCCAAGCCGCGCAGGCTCCAGATAGTAATCGGGCACCAATCCATCAATCGAAATCATTATTACGTGAGCATCGCGCCGGGGCGGCGGCGTTGCGGCAGGCTGGTTCTGACTTGCTTGCGGTGACGCCGGCAGGAGCAGCGATGCGAACAACAGGCAGATGATTGCGAGTAGCCTGTTCGAGCGAAACAGTTTATTCATTGCTGAAGGCCTACCTTCCTTACGAGGATTCGACTGACAGTCGCCAAGCTAATGCTTTGATAGTCCGGCGTCAAGTTTGAGGCAGCGTACGTTCATTGCCGAGGATTCGGTTTCTGACATGAGAATCAACCGCTGACCTACGCTCACTGACGTAACGCTGGTTTTCGCAGACTCAGCGAGAATCCGCGTTAGGTCACTCAGCGTGGATCAGCGGTTATTTCCGATCCGTCTCGCCCAACGATCACCTCGCCCGAGTACTCGCGTTCCAACTCGGCCTTCAGCTCGCCTTCATTCACCTCGAAGTAAAAGTGGGTGACTATGAGTTTCGCGGCTCCTGCCTGAGCCGCTAAGCGAGCCGCTTGCCTCACCGATAGATGTGGCACACCCTCGCGAGGCTCGCGAAAAGAACACTCCGAAATCAGCAAGTCCGCCTTGTTGAAAAAGCGCGCCAGCTCCTCGCTGTAGTCCGTGTCCCCGGTGTAACAGAGCGCGCGGCCGCGGCTTTCGATCCTGACCGCCAGGCTTTCTTCCGTGTGTGGCGTCTTCTCGACCGAAAGCGTCGAGTCGCTTCCCAGTTCAAGCCTCTCGCCCGGCGTTAGCATTCTCACGCTGACCGGAAACTTCGCTTCGAAGAGTTTCGAGCCGAACGCCATCTTGAGTCCGTCCATTACGCGGTCGAGCCCGCGCGGACCGATGATTGTGAAAGGCTCCTTGCGATCGGTTTTCATTCCGTACTGAAACGCGAAGAACAAAGAAGCCAGTTCGCCAATGTGGTCTACGTGAAAGTGGCTGACGAACAGGTGAGTCATCTGATCCCATGGCAAACCGTATCGGGCGAGCGCGTGCACGGTTCCGGCTCCGCAGTCCATCATGACTCGCGCATCGGGCAGTTCGACGAAGTAGCCGGCAGAGTTTCGCGAACCGCTTGGGACAACAGTGCCTGAACCGAGGATCGTCAATTTCACTGTGCTTACCTCGAACTTGTGCGCTAAGAGTGCTCCGCATTCTATCACGCGGGTTGTGGGCAGCACACGAACACCAACTGACGGTAGTGTCCTAATCTTGTGTTGATATTTGCAGGTGCCCTGGCGCACGGCCGATGACGAGCGACGGAATATTTGGACTGCGGCGGCCTTTGTGCGTTGCCGCCGCTTTTTGGTTATCGTCGACGAAACGACAGAAAGCGGTGGCAACGCAAAGACGCCACCGCAGTCCAAATACGCGGTCGCTAATAGTGTCCTACTTGACCAACACAAGATTAGAACACTACCCAACTGACCCGTTTGTTGACACACGACTATCCGTTACTCTAGCATCGCACGAGTCGGTCAGCGGCGTCGGTCAATCCATGGACGCTGCTCAGCAACGGATCGAGCGGCGCGCAAGGACGAATGACGGCACCGAAGACTAAGCAAGCCGAAGCGGCCGAGCAAACAGATTCACCTTCCCGCGCCGGCGTCGTAATAGCCATCCTCTTTCTGGTTTTCTTTTTGGGCAGCAGCGATCACCAGATGATCTCGCCTTTGCTTCCTCTCATCGCGCGCGAGTTTGGACTAAAGGAAGGCGAAGTCGGACGGCTGATCGGTCCGGCCTATGCGCTGGCGGCGGCGACCGCGGCATTGCTGGTTGGCCCACTCTCTGACCGCTTCGGGCGGCGCAGGTTCCTGCTATACGCTTCGATTCTGTTCGGGGTGTCGCTGGTTTCGGTCTGGCTAGTCGCCGATGTTCGAGTGCTCACAGGCGTGAGGCTGTTGACGGGGCTTGCGGCCGGGACCTTTTCAACTTGTTCGATTGCTTACGTGGCGGACTACTTTCCGTATAAGCGCCGGGCCGTGGCGATGAGCATAGTGCAAGCCGGCTACTTCGGAGCGCTGGTCGTGGGAGTCCAGATCGCGAACAACATCGCGCAGTGGCAGGGCTGGCGCATAAGCTTCGTTGCGTTCGGCTTGTTGTCGATGGTTGCCTTCCTGTCAGTGCTCGCCCTGCTGCCCGAGGACAAGCACCTGATGACGGATCAGGGGCCTTCGGCGATCGTCGCGGGCAGATTTCACAATATCAGAATGCTCTTCGACAATCGCGAACGCGTTGCCGCCATCGCAGCGGCGTTCTTTGTGTCCGGTGGATTCGTCGGCTTCTTTTTCTATCTCGGATCCTGGCTGAAGCAAAGCCTTCAGTTTACGACTCGCGATTTTGATCTTGTGTTCGCGTTGATCGGCGTGGCCCTGCTGATAGGCGTGGTCGTTGCGGGGCCGGTATCAGACAGAGTCGGCAAGCGGGGCGTCTCAATACTCAGCACGATTCTGCTGGCCGCGATGCTGCTGATCATTCCGGCGCTGGGCCGGGGCGTCCTGCTGCACGCGTGCTTGATGGCGGCCGCGCTCGCCTTCTCATTTCGACAGGGCCCACTGCAAGCGCTGGCGACGGAACTGGTGCCTCGACGATCGCGCGGCACATTGGTCGCGGCTCGCAACACCGCTTCGCAGATCGGCATCGCCATCGCGACGGTGGCTTGCGGCCAGCTCTACGATCACGTGGGCTATCGGGCCGTCGGGCTGTTCAGCGGAATCGTGACCTTAGCCGCGGCCGTTTGCATCTTTATCATGAAAGAGCCGAATGAAAGAGCCGATTCTGGTTGAACCGGCAGCGTGAACTCATGAGCCAATCAAACAAATCTGAAAGTCCGAAAGCAAAGCCTTCCAGATGGCGGCGCATCCTCAAGCGCGTTGTCATAACTTTGATCGTCGTCGTGGTGGTCCTTGTGTTCGGCGTGTTGCCGTGGGGTTTTGCCGCGCTGGTGACCGGCGCAGGAACGCGCCCCATGGACCGCAACCTTACTGAGACCCCGGCCACCTTCGGCGCACCGTTCCAGGATGTAGAGTTCCAGACTTCGGATGGCGTGAAGATAAGCGGCTGGCTGATTCCCGGCCGCGACAAGCGCACAACAATCATCTATTCGCACGGGCTTTTCAGGTCGCGCCGCGAGCTACTAAAACGCGCGATGGAACTATGGCGGCTGGGCTACGGCGCATTGCTCTACGACTCTCGCAATCACGGTGGCAGCGGAAAGGCTCGCGTCAGCCTGGGCTACAACGAGAGGCTGGACGTTGAAGCGGCGGTGCGTTATCTGCGCGAAGAGGTCCACTCGACGGACCGAATAATTTCGTTCGGGATTTCCATGGGAGCGACGGCCGCTCTGCTTGCGGCGGCCGAGACTCCCGAGATCGCAGCCGTCGTTTCAGACAGCTCGTTTCTATCGTTCAAGGACACCGTTGATCATCACATCAAGATGTTCCTGCACCTTCCGCCGTTTCCGATCGCAAACGAGTTGAGGTTTTTCATCGAGCGCCGCGCGGGTTTCGACGGTTCGCAGTGTGACGCGCTCGAAGCAGTTAAGCGAAGCGGCGACCGGCCCATTCTGTTCATCGCGGCCGCACACGACCGCAGGATGCCTCCCGAGATAGCGCAAAGGCTCTACGACGCTTCAACGAGTTCGAAGCGGGATCTGTTAGTAGTTGACGGACCAGGATCGCAGATTCACGCGCACGCTTATCAGGCAAATGAATCTCTGTACATCAGCAAAGTGGCGCAGTTTCTTGATTCGGCCTTCCGCGACGGAACCGCCGTCGATATGATAGGAGCGAAATAATTATTTCATCTCCGGGATCTGACCACGCTGAACTGTACGTGATTAATGTTTGAAATTGAGTTCACACCAGAGGCGATAGAGGACCTTAGGGCGCTCAGAAAGCACGAAAGGAATCGAATCATCGAGGGAATCGAACGGCAGCTTCCGCATGAGCCCGACCTGGAGACACGAAACAGGAAGAAGCTTCGGCCTAACCAAGTTTCGGAGTGGGAACTGAGAATCGACAGG
Source organism: Acidobacteriota bacterium (assembly GCA_038040445.1). Classification (NCBI taxonomy): domain Bacteria; kingdom Pseudomonadati; phylum Acidobacteriota; class Blastocatellia; genus Candidatus Onstottus; species Candidatus Onstottus frigus. The sequence goes on from JBBPIG010000015.1 coordinate 82,522, forward strand.
TTCCGCGTGTTTTATGACATCGATGAACAATCGCGGATTGTAAAAGTCGAGGCAGTCGGTTACAAGAGAGGTAGCGCCCTCTTTATTCACGGGGAGGAATACGAGCTGTGAAGACAGTCAAAGTATCCAAGCGAGCCAAAGGCGTTAACACTCTTCTCGAACAAGCCCAAAGAGAAAACCTGATTGTGCGTTCTCACGACGGTCGAGAGTTCATTCTCGCGGAGATAGATGACTTTGATCGAGAGATTGAATTAACGCGGCGAAACAAGAAGCTGATGAAACTCCTGGACACGCGAGGCAAGCAAACCAAGACAATCTCTCTGGAAGAAGCCAAGGCTCAGCTAAGTTAGACGTTCAATACCAAACAAGTAGGAGCTGGCTAATTCAGCTCAGCCTCAACAGCATGCCATTCTAACCAACCCGCCTTTTCACGGTCGCCACCGGCAGCTTTCAATTCGGCCATTGCTTGCTTTGCGATGTCCACGTCTTCCAGCGTCTCCAACCATTCGATGAGAGCTTCCCAGTCGTCGGCATTTACGAGAGCAAAACGTTTGTCCTTTACGGTGACGAACTGAACAGATTGCAATGCTTCCAATGCACTCATTTGAACTCCCTCCGCTTGTATTTCCCAGCAGGAGAGTAGTCTAGCTTAGTATTAGTATCTATGCATCAAGTCCTAGCTGAACTAGGGAGATTGGTTATCATTGCAGTGTACTCAGAACAGGAGTGAGTGATCTGGTGATTTGTGATAATTGCGGGAAAGAGGGCGCGCGCGTTCGTCACGTGAGCAGAAGCTATGGGAAAGGCGATAACCTGCTAGTTATCGAAAATGTTCCGATTGTTAGCTGTCCTCACTGCGGCGAGAGTTATCTAACCGCTGAGACGCTGCACGAGATAGAGCGCATCAAGCTTCATCGCAAAAGATTCGCGGCACAGCGCAAAGTAGCGGTCGCGGCTTTCGTTCAAGCGAATCGCTAGGAGTTCGTGCACACCTACACCTTTGCGTTGCCGAAGGAAGATTCTAGCAGTAGTCTAGTCGCACCTGCGCGAGGGATCTGTCGCATGTCGGCTCAGGATATTACCGAGGGCTTTAGGAAGCTGTCGCCAAGTGAGAAGATCCGCCTCCTCCAGAAGCTGTGGGACGAGGTCGCCGACGAAGTTGTCAGCGAGCCTCTGCAGGAGTCGCAACGACGTCTCCTCGATGAGCGCGTTCAACAGCACGACGAGAATCCGGGCGACGTAGAACCGTGGGCGAAAACACGAGACGACATTCTCAGTGAACTGTGAGCTATCGCCTCTTAACCAGACGACAAGCCAAGGCTGACCTGCGTCAGGCAGCTCGATGGTACGAGCAACAATTGAACGGGTTGGGGCGCAAGACCGTTGCACGTCGTTAGCGCGTTCGCTCGCTGTTATGTAAAAAGAGCCCGCGCCGCAATGTCGCCAATATCCAAGCGAGCTAAGGGATTCATGAGTGGACCTCGTTTAGTACTTTGTGAATGAAGGCCCGCGTACTACCTTCTCCTCGTGGCCGGAGATATGGTCCTTGGTTCTGGCAACAGAATCTCTTCGACCTTATCGACGACTTCCTGAACAGCAGCCCAATACTTTTCCACGCGAGCTAACGATACTGAGGCACCCCCGCCATGAGCGATGTCGTTCCGAAGGCCAATGATGCTGTTGAGCGCGGCTTTTCGCTCGTCGACCAAATACTTCTCAAGCTGAGAGGCCCACCCCGCGTCGAAGCTGCCCACGATACGGAGAAGACGCTCATCATCCACATTTGAAAGGCGCTTCAACGACACATCGAGAAACGATCGGAGCGGAGTAGCCGTCTTACCTTGTGCGTAAGCCAGAATAATTTCAGCAACTGACCGTTCCACGAAGCCTGACACAAGGACGCATAGATGTCTTGCAAAGTCTGCCTGAAGTTCACTCGGATCCGATAATTCTGCTAGTTGTTTCGCTCGCTCAAAAGCCGCCGTCAGTCTTCGCTTTCGCAGTTCGACCTCACGAACCGTGCCCATTAGGATTACTCCGCCCCTGAGATCAAAGAGGTTGCCAATTTGAGCCTCTGCTTGACGTTTTCCTCGTTCGCGGTAGCACGAGAAATTGCCGCCTGAAAACTCTCATCACGAAGAAGTAGGTTGTATGCTGCCTTGAGTGAAGTAGGGTCAGGAGCGCCGCCTTTTGCCGTAATGCGACGGGCCACGCCGACCATGACTGCATCGACTACCGCTGCGTTCAGCGTGCCTTTTGGCTTAAACGCTTTGGGTCCGATTGCTCGAAGAATCGCATCGGATGTCTGCTCAAAGAAACTTCGGAATTCAGCTTCGAGGGATGGGTCAAGGTTGCGGCGGTGAGCCATGTAACTACTCAAGAACCCCTTCATGGGCGGTGCGTACTTCTTACTGCTCTCGAGAAGAGCAAAAAACCGAAGGATGAGTTCGATATCTTTAAGCCGTTTCGACTTACGCCCAAACAAAGCCCGCCAACTGGCGTGGACATTCAATGAGCTTAGAAGCTGAACAAACCGTCCGTGATAGAGTGCGACTCTTATCTCTTGCGGATGAAGTGACGTGCCCCCAGAGTTCAGGCGCTCGAAGATCAGATAGATGCTGCTCAGGTCCTCGCTTGGCTCATCCTGCCGAATTATCGTCGCATGTACGACAGAATCATTTAGACGTCGCCGATCGGCAGCCTCAAGCTGCTGATAGGTCCGATCCTTGAAGCGATCCTGTACGGCTTCCAAGGAAAAGGCCCCGCCTTCCCAGTTATTCGCGTAGAACCAGTACAGAGTTTGTAGACGCTGATGACCATCTAAAACCAGATGCTTGCCACTCTCTTCCTTAACAAGGAAGATGCCGGGCACAGGAAGGCCGAGCAAGAGCGACTCGATGAAGCGGTCCGCCTGAAGTTTCTTCCAAACGTACTCGCGCTGGAATCGTACAGGAGAGTCCGCTGTTGCGGTTGATAGGCTGAATAGAGGTATGAAAATGTCGCCTTCCTTCAACCGTCTAACCAGCAAGTCGACCGGGTAGTCAGCGCCGTATGCCGTAATCGCATAAGTGTAGGGGATCACCTCGGCGACCTCATCAACGTCCAACACGCCATCGATAATGAGTGCGTCGCTTGCTGGCTCCTTCCGAGCCCGGGTTGCTCTAACTGACATGCTCCTCCCTATCTCGACAAATCCCGCGAAAGAATTAGCGGGTCCTAAAATCCAGGCAGCGGAGCGATCAAGATCCCGCATACAATACTACGAGTCGTTCCGCTGTGCGACGGGTTGTTAGGGCTTCGCTTCGGCTAACTGCGAGAGACAACCAGCGGTTACTTCTTCTTCTTCTGCACATCTGCAAGCATTTTCTCAGCGACGCTGTTTTGGAACTCGAGATTCTGCGAGTTCATCTGAATCGCTTTCTTGAACTCGTCCACCGCCTTGGACCAGTCCTTCTTGCTCTTCGACTGTGAGTAAACTATCGCCAGGTTCAGATGAGGCAGTGCGCTGTTCGCATCGAGCTTCATCGCGCGCTCGATATCTTTGACCCCGTCCTTCTCGCCCTTCATAACGCGCGCAAGCCCGAGACTCGCAATTGCCGCGACGTTGTTCGGTTCGATCTCGGCGGCTTTGCGGTAAGCAACGATCGCTTCTGCAAACTTGCCCCCGCCATAGTAAGCCGATCCCAGCGCGTTGTAAGCCGAAGCCCATCGAGGCTCGGCCTGCGTGACCTTAACCAGAGTCGCTTCAGCGCCGGGTACGTCCCCCGACGACAGCATCACGACTCCTAACTGATAACGCGTGGCAGCGAGCGATTCGTCAAGCTTCAGCGAGTTCTCAAACTCGGAACGGGCAGCGGCCGGCCCGCTCGCGGCGCCGGCGTCGCCCTGTCCCAATTCACCCTTGCCCCCTGCGCCGGCAGTCTGCCAGTCGCGCAGCGCTATCGCGCCTCTGAAGTATGCCGCCTCCGCCTGCGTTTTGACGTCGTCTTTCCTAAAGGCAAGCGAGTTGGTCGTTGAATCGAGCGCACGCACCATCTGCTCGCGGGTCACGGCTCGCCAGTTCGTAGCCGTTTGAGTGATCAGCACCGGCAGGGCTTCGACGAGCTTTGCAGCGAGCACGCTCTTAAGCGTTGTCACTTCGGGACGGCCGGGGTAGGACGTCGCCAGCTTGCTGACAAGCTCGAACGCGTTAGGGCTCTCAGGGCCGGCAAGTTTTCCCGCACCCAGCAACGCGTTGAACTCTTTGATGTAGTCATCAAGCTTCGGTTCGAGTTTGAAGACCAGCGTCGGAGCCTCGGTGCCGGCGTCGAATCCGCGAGTCAACGTGTTATAACCGTCCTTGCGCACCTCGATGCTGTAGTGGCCCAGCGCAAGTTTTTCAAACTGGACTTTACCCTCGCCGTTGGTTACGCCGCGCTGTTCGCCGTTGACGAACACAGCGCACTCAGGCGGCTCACTCAACACCGTGAGCGTCACGGTGATCGGTGGCGGCTCCGTCTTCGTCGTCGTTTTTCCCTTTGGGGTAGTCTTCTTGCCCTTGGTGTCCGTGGGCCGGCCGGATGGGTCTTGTCCAAAGCTCAAGGCCGGCGAGGCCAGCACCATGAGAACAGCGAGAGACCCTATGCAAGCAAATGTAGTGAGGAAAGATTTCTTGTCCAACATATCGCCACCTCGGAGCGCAATTATAGCGCAGGTCCCGCAAGCTACCAACAGGGCAAATGCACGGCGTATCAAAAACTTTCACACTAGATTGCCGTTCGTAGTAGAATCCGTTCTGTTCTTGAGCAGCTCAGCTTGGGAGGGCTGATATGCCCGAAGTCAAGTTGTACACGACCAGTTGGAGCGCAGACTGCAATCAGGCGAAACAATTCCTCGACGACGAAGGAGTATTCTACGAGGAAGTTGATATCGAAGAATCCGCCGAGGGTGCGCGCGTGGTCGAGCAAGCCAACAAAGGAAAGCGGATCGTGCCCACGTTCGACATTGACGGGACCATCTTCAGCCTCAAGCCGTTTAATTGGAAAAAGCTTCAAGCCGAGCTCGAGCGCCTGGGCGTCGAAGAGGAGTGAGCTCTTTTTCTAACCGCTGCCTCGCGGGAATCTGAATGTCTCAACTGACCTTCCTCGAACAACTCATGCAACAACGCCGCGCGGTCTCGGTGTCCGAGCTGACGTCGCGGCTCAAGGCATTTATCGAACGCGAATTCATCGACGTTTATGTCGAAGGTGAGATATCAAACCTCCGCCGGCACTCGTCGGGGCACTGGTATTTCTCGCTCAAGGATGAAGCCGCTTCGCTGCGGTGCGCCAGCTTCAGAATGCAGAATCGAATGATTCGCTTCATACCTGAAGATGGGCTGCACGTCATCGCCCGAGGCAGGCTTTCCATCTACGACGCCCGCGGCGAGTATCAACTCATAGTCGAGTACATGGAGCCGGTGGGGGCCGGCGCCTTACAGCTTGCGCTCGAGCAGTTGAAGACGCGTCTGGCGGCCGACGGTCTGTTCGCGATGGAACGTAAGCGGCCGCTGCCGATCTTGCCACGCTGCATCGGTGTGGTGACTTCGCCAACGGGCGCGGCGATCCGCGACATCCTTCGAGTCCTGAAGCGGCGCAATGAAGCGGTGAGCGTATTGATCGCGCCGGTGCGCGTTCAAGGCGACGCGGCAGCGTCAGACATCGCGCGAGCCGTCCGGTTATTGAACTCGCGCAAAGAAGTGGACGCGATCATCGTGGGAAGAGGCGGCGGGTCGACGGAAGACCTGTCGTGCTTCAACGACGAGGCGGTTGCGCGAGCGATCTACAACTCGCGAGTGCCGGTTATCTCGGCTGTTGGTCACGAAACTGACTTCACCATCGCGGACATGGTAGCCGACCTGCGCGCTTCTACTCCGTCGGCGGCTGCCGAGATGGTAGCCAGCGCGCGCGATGAAATGTGCTCTCGAGCTAACGGTCTCGCCGAAGACATAAGGAAGGCGGTTCGGTACCGCCTGCTCGCCTTGCGCAGCACCTTATCTGAGCTTGAATCGAGCCGCGCATTTCCTGAAGTCCAATCGCGCATACGCGGGTTCGCCCAAAGAGTTGACGATGCAGGTTACTCGATGGAATCGTCTCTGCGAACCGCGTTGAAAACACGGCGCGCTCGCCACGCGGCATTGGAGCTGCGCTTGAGCGAAAGCGATTTGCGCCGACGGGTGATCGAGCGGCGCGGCAGACTCGCCGAGCTGAGCGGGCGGCTTCAGGCAGGCACTCGGGTTGTCGTCGAGAGCGCAAGCGAACGAGTGTGCTTGGCAGCAGGCAAGCTTGATTCGCTCTCGCCGCTTGGCGTGCTTGCGCGCGGATACGCGATCGCGTTTGACTCACAGGGGCGAGTCATCAAACGCGCCGGCGAGGTGAGTTCCGGCGAGAAAGTTCGCGTCCGGGTGTCGGAAGGCGAGATGGATTGCACCAAGAATTAGTTCTGGTTTCTGGTTTGTGGTTTGTGGTTGCAGATCAGCCTTGCCTTTGACTGGGGCCGGACTCAAACGGGTATACTCTTAGCAACTTGAAACCAAAAACCAGAAACCAGAAACTACAAACCAGAAACTCCAGAACTAGTCTGATGCGGACCGTAGCACTTCTCGCCGGAACGCTCATCGCCGTGACGTCAACCTCAGCCTGCGTGTCCCGACCCGGTGAGGCTGCGGCTTCGGCGAAGGCGGCGCAACGGGCTACAGTTGAGAACCTAACTCGCCGCCCGATTTCAGACATTCCGCAGATAAAGAAAGCAGTGGATGCCGCAATCGAGCAGACCCAATATACCTTTGCCTACGACCCATCGTATGCGAAGCTCGACTACCCGAACGGCGATGTCCCGCTCGATCGCGGGGTTTGTGCCGATGTCGTCGTGAGGGCTTTCCGGAATGCGGGGGTCGATCTGCAGAAAGAAGTTCACGAAGACATGGCGCGGCATTTCGGGGCGTATCCCGACAAATGGGGCGCACGCAGGCCCGACTCAAACATCGACCATCGACGTGTGCCAAACCTGATGACCTTCTTCAAAAGGGCTGGCAAGTCTATTGCCGCGAACAAACCATCTGATTACCTGCCCGGTGATGTGGTCGCGTGGGAACTCGATAACCACCTGCTTCATATTGGGCTTGTCACCGACGCCGCCGCCGCGGGAACACAGAATTATCTGATCGTTCACAACATTGGCGCCGGCGCGAAGATTGAGGACGTGCTGATGGCTTGGAAGATAATAGGTCACTACAGAATGTGGAAGTGAAAGATGATGCCAGAAAAAAGTTTCGAGTCATCGCTCGAAGAGCTTGAGCAGATCGTCCGCCAGCTCGAAGCGGGCGATCTTCCGCTAGACCGTTCTCTCGAACTGTTTGAGCAGGGGGTGCGCCTTTCGCGCGAGTGCCAGAAGCGTCTCGACGAGGCCGAGCGTAAGGTTGAGATCCTGCTTCGCGGCAACGACGGCGCTTACAAGCCGGCGCCGTTCGAAGAGCCTGAGGAAGAATAGCGCGCGGGAATCACGTGCTCCCCGGAGGTCTAGCGAGCTGCTGAAAAAGAGGTTCGCCAGTAAGACACAAAGCCACGAAGGTGCCCCAAGTCAGTGAATGCATGCTTTGTGTTCCTTTGTGCCCTTGTGGCTTAGTGGCAATAGATTGATTCGCCTGCTATGAGGAAGAATGACCTCACCCGAAACGATCACGAGTTATCTGGCGCGGCGAGCTACAGAAGTCAACGAATGGCTCGACCGCTTTCTGCCCTCCCAGTCAGCGCCGCCCGAGCAGCTTCATCGTGCGATGCGCTATAGCTTGCTTGCGGGCGGGAAACGGCTTAGACCTGCTCTGGTGCTCGCCGCCGGTGAAGCCTTCGGCGCCGATACCGACGATCTCATGCCCGCGGCTTGCGCGATTGAAATGATCCACACTTACTCGTTGATCCACGACGATCTTCCGGCGATGGACAACGACGACCTGCGGCGCGGCCGTCCGGCCTGTCACAAGGCCTTCGGTGAAGCTGTTGCGATTCTCGCGGGCGACGCGCTGTTGACTCAGGCGTTTCGCGTGTTGGCTTCGGACTCGCCGAAACGCGACGCCGAGCGGCAAGTGCGAGTCATCCGTGAGATCGCGTCTGCCGCGGGGACTGTCGACGCGCTGATCGGCGGGCAGATAGCGGATATCGAAAGCGAGGGCAAGCAGATTGACGCGGCGATGCTCGAATACATTCATCGCTCGAAGACCGGCGCGATGATCTGCGCCTCGGTTGTCGTCGGCGGCATTATCGCGGGTGCCGGCGACGACCAGATAGAGAAGCTTCGAGGTTACGGTCAGCGGATCGGTCTCGCTTTTCAGATCGCGGATGATATCCTCGATGTGACTTCAACGAGCGAGCAGCTCGGCAAGACACCCGGTAAAGACCGGGCCGCTAACAAAGCTACCTACCCGGCGATCCACGGAATAGCGTCGTCAGAAGCACGGGCAGGCGAGCTGGTTGCTGAGGCAGTCGAGATCGTTTCCAGTCTCGATCTAAAGACCCATGTCCTGGAAGACATAGCCGGATTCATCATTGCAAGAAGCTCGTGAGGTCGCTATCTTTGTTAACGCCAGTTCAGGGCTAGCAAAACCTTCAGGAGACCAAGGCTTATTATGAAGTTGCTCTCGCAAATCAACGATCCGGCGGACCTCAGACGCCTTCCGCAATCGAAGCTGCAACCGCTCGCCGACGAGATCCGCGAGTACATGATCGAAACACTTTCAAAGATCGGCGGTCACACCGGCGCGAGCCTGGGCCCGGTCGAGTTGCTTATTGCGCTGCACTACGCGCTCGATACTCCTCGCGACAAGCTGGTCATCGACATAGGTCATCAGGCCTACGCGCACAAGATCCTGACCGGCCGTCGCGATCAGTTTCCCACTATTCGACAATACGAGGGGCTGAGCGGCTTTCTGCGGCGAGAGGAATCCGAGTATGACGTGTTCAACGCGGCTCACGCGGGCACGTCCATCTCTGCGGCGCTGGGCATCGCCGCCGCGCGCGATCTGAAGAACGAAGACTTCAACGTAGTTGCCTTCATCGGTGACGCGGGGCTGACTGCCGGGATGGCGCTTGAAGGCATAAATCAAGTCGGGCATCTCAAGAAGCGGATGATCATCCTGCTAAACGACAACGAGATGTCGATCTCGCCCAACGTCGGCGCGCTTTCAGGGTACCTGAACCGGATTCGCGGCGCGCGGCCCTACAACGAGTTCAAGCACGAAGTCGAAGAGTGGCTGAAGGTTATTCCTGCGTTCGGCGAGCTCATGCTGTCGAGCGCCAAAGCGGTCAAGGACACTCTCGCTCGAGCGTTCATACCCGGCGCGCTTTGGGAAGAACTGGGACTGAAGTATCTGGGTCCGATCAACGGTCACGATATCAACTCAATACTTCAAACCCTGGAAGAAGCGAAGAGCGAAGCCGGCCCGGTGCTGATTCACGCGCTGACGGTGAAGGGCAAAGGCTACGAGCCGGCCGAGCGCGACAAAGCTGCGTGGCACGGCACGTCGGCCTTCGAGATCTCAACCGGCAAGTTCATCAAGGAGCCGGCCACGGCGCCGGCTTACACTGCAGTGTTCGCCCAGGCCACTATCGACTTGATGAAAGAAGACAAACGCATTGTGGCCCTCACGGCCGCGATGCCCGACGGCACCGGGCTCAGCAAGGTGATGAAGGAGTTTCCTGATCGGACGTTTGATACCGCGATAGCCGAACAACACGCGGTGACCTTCGCCGCCGGCATGGCTACGGAAGGCTTGAAACCAATCGCGGCGATCTACTCGACGTTCTTGCAGCGCGCGTTCGATCAGATATTTCACGACGTCGTGTTGATGGGACTCGACGTGACGTTCGCGCTCGATCGGGCGGGTGTGGCTGGAGCCGACGGACCGACTCATCACGGGCTGATGGACTTCGCTTATCTGCGGCCGATGCCCGGATTCGTGATCATGGCGCCGAAGGACGAGAACGAGCTTCGGCACATGCTCAAGACAGGAGTCTTGTACGACGGGCCGGCGTCTGTGCGCTATCCGCGCGGCAGCGGCGTCGGCGTGCCGATGGATGAAAAGATCGAAGCGCTCGAGATCGGGAAGGGCGAGATTCTGCGCGAAGGCTCGGATGTGGCGATCCTCGGGATAGGATCAGAAGTGAGCTACTGCCAGAAGGCCGCCGAGAGACTCGCGTTGGAAGGCATCAACGTAACAGTGGTTAATGCGCGGTTCGTGAAGCCGCTGGACTCGGAGTTGATACTGGCGCTCGCGCGCTCACACGGTTCGATCGTGACTGCCGAAGATCACTATCTGATGGGCGGCTTCGGCAGCGCGGTGATGGAGCTGCTTGAAGAAAACCGCCTGAATGAAGTTCGCATGCTGCGTCTCGGCTTCCCGGACAAGATCATCGAGCATGCCAGCCAGAGCTTGCTGCTTGCGAAGTATGGACTCGACGCGGATGGAATCTACGCACAGGTGAGAGACTTCGTCGCGAGCAAGTTCAGCTTCGAGCCGGTGTATACACGGTAGTTCCGGGTTCCGGGTTCAGAGTTCCGGGTTCCAGGTTCGAAGTCGCAGGCAGCGTGGTCAGTGACCTTTTCTCGGAAAGAGGATAGCGATGAGCCGACAAGCAATCACGGTTGAGCTTCCCGAAGAGGTCTACAGGCATATGAAGCGCGCCGCCCAGGGGATGAAGCGTCCCCTCGAACGCGTGCTGGCGAGCATTGTTAAAGGCGCCACGCCATCGCTCGAGAAAGTGCCGGCTCAATACCGCTCAGACCTTGAGAGCATGGAAACCCTCGGGGATGAGAAGTTGTGGAAGATTGCCGAGAGTCGAGTGCCAGTGGAACGTCAACGCAGGTTGGAGCGACTGTTGGAACATGGTCAGAGCGGTGAACTGACCGAGCGCGAACAACAGACTCTTACTCGGTGCGAAGTACGGCTTAAACCGGATGGGATCTCGACGAGCTACTAACCACGGACTACGGACTTCTTCTTCACTGAGTCTCGCGTTTCCCTTGCGGCTGAGCATCCTCGAAAATATGTGTCGTGTGCTCGGTGACGCTCGGAGGCGGCTCGATTGGAGGCTCGTAGCCGATCGGAACAGATTGTCGCTCGACCACGGGCGCGGTGTCCTGCCTGATAAAGGGTTGCGGTTCTTCCAACAACGGCGGCGGAGTGAAACGAGCCGCAAGCGTCGCCATCGACTCCGCAAAGAACGCCGCGTAGATGATGTGCGCCAGTCCCTTCAGCACCGGCAGCAGCGCAATCATCCAGATCATCCTCACTATCGGCTCGAGCCCTTGAACATGGCCCTGCGAGCTTTCCTCTAAGCGCCTGATAAGCCCTTCATCAATCGCAGTCTGGCCAAGATAGTAGAGAAGCACTCCGAGGCCTGCGCCCCAGAACAGGCTCACCAGGCCATTTCTGAGGTTATGCTGCCACGAGTAGGACATATACTCCTTCGGCTTTGGTAGGTTTTGGCGGCGCGCTTCTTCACGGGCTTGCTTTCTTATTTCGCGAGTGACTCGATGCCGCTCCCTTGCGTCTCCGCTGCCTGTCCGCCCGCCGACGGCGACGGCAACGTTGGTCTTCCAGCTCTTGGCGAAGTCCCTTGCATTCTTGGCGAGCTCGTCGACGTTGATCCCGAATGGACCCTGAGGACCATCGCCGCCGCTGAGCGCGTCATTGATCAATTGAAGGTTAGTCCCACAGGCCTTGCAGAAACGCTGGGCTTCGACTGATTCACTACCGCATTTCGGACAAAACATCTTCGCCTCCCATCGACGGCTGGTTCCCAAGCCGAAAGCTTACCCACAACCAAAAAGCTTGTCACTACCTTAACTGCTGAATTCGAAGTGTGCACGCTGCCGTTGCGCCTTCTCTCATACGCCAACCATAGCGCGATAGTTTTGAACTCGGATAAGCTATTCACTGAGGGGTCAGGTTGATTAACCTTAACGCAACGCAACGCCAGACCATCCGTGCGCTTTCAGCATTCATTGTGCTGTCAGCGATCCCCTGCGTGGGCTGCAACCGCGCCGCGGTGACCCCGCCCCCGGCGGTTGCCGAAACTGTCGATCCGTGGAAAGCAGCAGCCGGTAAGATCGAACAAGATCGTGGGGAACCGGTTGGCAGAAATGCTACAGTCGAAGTCCCGGAACAACTCGAGCATTACGTCGATCGTCGTCGCTTTCTGGCTGTGCAAGCTGCAGACTTCCGGGCGCGCGTCGATGCCATCTGTCGTGACTTCGCGGACCTCGTGCCGTTGATCCAGCGCGGCGAGATCGTCGAGATAAAGCCTCTGGGTTCGGACTACATTCTGTACGGCGTAGGCTATCGTGTCAGCGGCGAACCGTTCGCGCACTACGATAGCGGGACGAGGCAAGACATCCCGCTCCAGGCAACCGAAGAAGGCTTTAGGGCGGAAGTCCAGCAAGCGCTGAGTGACGTCAAAGAAAAAGCCGCCAGGCTTTCCTATCTCGAAGCCGCGTGGCGGCGCGTGCCCAGGCGTGATCGCGCTCGCCGAGCCACGCTGTCGACCGAGCTTGCGCTGACTCGCAAAGCATTCAACTCGACAAGAGCGAGGAGCAAAATGTTGGCAGCCTTCTACGCCGATGCCGGGCGGCGCAAGGCTATCCTGGCGGAATATCAAACGCTCTCGGACGTTGCCCGTGACTTCGAGGGTGAGGCATACGATTTGAACGATGCGGATGCGCGGCGCCGTTTGAAGACCCGTCTTCTCAGCTTCATTCGACCGGAAGCGCGTGATCTGCTCTCTAAGATCGCTCACGCCTACAAAGAGAAGTTCGACCGCCCGCTGCCCGTCTCTTCGCTGCTGCGTCCGGTTCAGTACCAGCACGAACTCGCGGGGACTAACGCGAACGCCGCGCGGGGTGCTACGCCTCCCCACTCGACCGGTTTGGCATTCGATCTGTATTACAAGTATATGAGTGCAGCCGAGCAGGAGTTCTTGATGTCGTTCATCGCACATCTGGAAGACGAGGGACGCGTCGAAGCGCTCCGCGAGGCGCGAGATAACATTCACGTGTATGTCTTTGGGAGTGGACGGCGGCCGGATGAGAAGCTCATCGCTCGTTTGATCGCGGAAAAAGGATCGCGCAATCCTGGCAAGAAATCACGAGCCGCCTCGCTGCGAGAAGGAACGAGTCGAAAGCGTGGGCGGTGAGGACACAAATTAGAATGGCAAAGGAGCGTGCAGACAAGGTCTTAGTCGAGCGGGGACTCGTCGAGAGCCGAACGCGCGCGCAAGCGTTGATCCTCGCGGGCCAGGTGCTTGTTCGAGAACAGCGCGTCGATAAGCCCGGCCAGTTGATCGATACGGATGCGGAGATTCGAATCAAAGGCGAGACTCTTCGATATGCCGGGCGGGGAGGATTGAAACTCGAAGCAGCGCTTCGCGAGTTCAACATCGACGCTGCCGGAAAGAATTGTATCGACGTGGGAGCCTCGACCGGCGGATTCACCGACTGCTTGCTTCAACACGAAGCTGCGCGCGTGTGGGCCGTGGACGTAGGGCACAATCAGCTTGTGTGGCGCTTGCGTCAGGACCCGCGGGTGGTCGTGCTGGAAGGCGTGAACGCGCGCAACCTGAATCCCGGGCAGTTCCCTGTTAGTTTCGATCTCGCGACGGTCGATGTGTCGTTTATCTCGCTCACGAAAATACTTCCGGCAATGCGACCGTGTCTCGACGAAAAGGCAGACTGCGTCGCGCTGATCAAACCCCAGTTTGAAGTCGGCAAAGGTGAGGTCGGACGCGGCGGAATAGTCACCGATCCCGCGAAGCACAGACGGGTGCTGCGCGAGATTAACGAAGCCGCGCTCGAGGCCGGCTTTCGTCCTATAAGCTTGATTCAATCTCCGATACTCGGCGCGGAAGGCAACCGCGAGTTCCTGATTCATCTAAAGTGTTCGACGGTCGATGCGCAGGTGACGTTAGAGGTTGAACAGCGAATCCTCGATCTAACCCCGCTTGTGTGAGAAGCAATCTTGGGTAGTGTTCTAATCTTGTGTTGGTCGATCGACTAGGACACGATCGGGCGACCGCGTATTTGGACTGCGGTGGCGTTTTTGCGTTGCCGCCGCTTTTTGTTACCGCCCATGAAACGACAGAAAGCGGTGGCAACGCAAAGACGCCACCGCAGTCCAAATACGCCCTCGCTTGAGAGTGTCCTAGTCGACCAACTCAAGATTAGGACACTACGCGTCTTGCTGACCACCAGGGGCTGTCTTAGAATCTGCAAGTAACAGATGCGTACCACCTTCACCTACCTCATAGGTCCCCAAAAGGGAAAATGTGCAGACTTCACCGCCGGCAGAATCTCGGTCGGGCGCGCCGCGGATAACATGCTCTGCTTAGGCGACGGCGAGCGGCGCGTTTCGTCACATCACGCCGAAGTTATCCAGCGCGGAGGTCAGTTTGTGCTGCGCGACCTCGGCTCGACCAATGGAACGTCGATCAACGGCCGCCGCGTGGTAGTCAGCGAGTTGGAGCATGACGACTTACTCGAATTCGGCGCCGGCGGCCCGCTGTTGCGATTCGAGATTGACCGCGAGATTGATCGCGATACGGGGCAAGATCAGGTTGAGACGATTAGCGCGCCACTACCGGCCCACGATCGTGATTTATCGGTTACTCCCGACAGCGCGCCAAATACTCGCGCGGTCGGCATCTTGAAGAGCAACGCCGCGCTCATCGTAGCTCTGGTAGCCGCTATGCTGGCGGGCGGCGTAGGCGGAATAGTCGCATCCTCCCGGCTTCGCGCTTCCGACCCGGAGCCGATGAGCTTCGCGGAAGTCGCCGAACTCAATAGCCCTGCGGTTGTTTTCATTAGAGCGGAGTTCGAGCTGCTTGATTCGAGTGGCCGGGTAACGACGACTGAAGCGCGGACCGGGTCAGGGTTCATCGTCTCGGAGAGCGGATTAATTGTCACAAATCGCCATCTGGTTCGCGACTGGGAATATAACGCGCTGCCGCCGGGAACGACCGGCCGGATCACCAGGATCGAGGCGATCCTCCCGCATCAGAAGGTCGAAGACGCGATGCCGGCAGAGGTCTACAAGCTTGGACCGGACAGCAGCGTGGACGTGGCGATTCTAAAGATCAGGTTCCCCAACCCTTCGGTTGTGCGCGGCATTGAACCCGATATCAGCCACACAAATCCAGGCGACGAAGTTGTCGTTATCGGGTATCCTCTTGGGCTGGACTTGTTGCAATGGACTAAGGACAGCACGGTTGATCCGTCGATTTCAACAGGTATCGTGAGCCGCGTGGGGCACGATTTCATTCAACTCAGTCTGCGCGCTTATCACGGCAACAGTGGAGGGCCGGTGCTCAATCGGAGGGGAGAAGTGATCGGTATTCTGACCGGGAACATCGGCAGCGCGCAGGACATCGCGCTGTGCCTCCCAATAAGCTCCGCGCTCACGCTTGTGAGAAACCTGGGAGCGCAGGCATCCCTGCCTGCCTCTCTTAGCAGACTTGGCTATTTTCTTTCTCACGCAACGGCAAGCAGGCAGGGATGCCTGCGCTCCCAGGTCAGAATCGAGATTGCGCAGCGCTCCGGAGCAATGAAATGACAGACGCAATGAACCCGGATAAGACGGACGAGAGGGGCGGACGACATCCGGTTACGCTTCCGCCGACGCTTTTTCTCTCGCGCAAGCTGCTGTTCAACCGCGAGGCGAGCTGGCTTGAGTTCAATCGCCGCGTGCTTGAAGAGGCGATCGACAAGTCGCAGCCGCTGCTCGAACGCGTAAAGTTCATGTCGATCTTCTCCGCAAACCTCGACGAGTTCTTCATGATCCGCGTGTCCGGACTGAAGGAGCAGGTCGATGAAGGTGTCACCGATCTGTCGCTCGACGGCATGACGCCGGCGGCTCAGCTCAAACTGATCAACGAGCGATTGCGCCCGATGCTGGCCGAGCAGGTTCGCTGCTTCAAGGAGGAACTGCTTCCCGAGTTTTCTTCAAACGGCATCGTGCTTACCTCCTACCGCGCACTGTCGGATCGCGAGCGACGCATGCTCGGCACATATTTCATGGAGAACGTATTCCCCGTGCTCACCCCGCAAGCAGTCGATCCGAGTCACCCCTTCCCTTATATCTCGAACCTCAGTCTCAACCTCGGGGTTATGATCGAACCGAACGGCGACGCGGACTCGACCGCGAGCACTTCGGCGCCACGCTTCGCGCGGGTTAAGGTGCCGCCTCTCGTCCCGCGGGTTGTGCAGGTTGGTGATGAATCGAGCAATGAGTTCATCCTGCTCGAGGAACTCATTGCGGCCAACGTCGAGATGCTGTTCCCGGGAATGCGTGCAAGCGAGCTGCACGCCTTCAGGGTGACGCGCGATGCCGATCTTGAAATCCGTGAAGACGAAGCGAATGACCTTCTGCAAGCCATCGAGCGCGAGTTACGCAAACGGCGATTCGGTACGGCGGTAAGGCTCGAGGTCGCCGCCACGATGCCCGGCGAGATGGTCCGATATCTGGCAAGCTCGCTGCGGTTGAATGCCGATGATGTTTACACGATCGACGGGCCGCTCAACATGCCCGACTTGATGGCGCTCTACAAACTCGATCAGCCGGGACTAAAGGATAAGGCGTTCAGCGCTCCGTTGTCCGCTGCCTTCAGAACGGACGAGTCCATCTTTGACGTGATCAGGCGCCAGGACGTGCTCGTGCATCATCCATACAACTCTTTTTCGTCGGTCGTCGATTTCATCAACAGCGCCGCGAACGATCCAGCGGTCCAAGCCATCAAGATGACGTTGTACCGCACCGGAAGCGACTCGCCGGTCGTTCGAGCCTTGATGGAAGCGAGCGAAAAGGGCAAGCAAGTGGCGGTGCTCGTGGAGCTGAAGGCTCGTTTCGATGAAGAGAGCAACATCGAGTGGGCGAGGAGGCTCGAGCGCGCAGGCGTTCACGTTGTATACGGGCTGATCGGATTGAAGACCCACTGCAAGCTGGCGCTGGTTGTGCGCCGCGAAGCTGACTCGCTTCGGCGATACGTGCACGTAGGAACGGGCAACTACAATCCGGCGACCGCTCGAATCTACACCGACCTCGGCCTGTTCACCGCTGACGAAAAGATCGGCGCGGACGCAAGTGAACTGTTCAACTATCTGACTGGCTTCTCGAAGCAGACTGAGTATCGCCGCTTGCTTGTTGCGCCGGTGAACTTGCGCGAGCGGGTGACCGCCCTGATCGAACGAGAGATCGAGCATCACAAGAATGGACGACCCGCGCGCATCATCGCCAAGATCAACAGTCTGACGGATACCAAGCTGGTTCGCACTCTCTACGAAGCATCGCAGGCCGGCGTGCCCATCGATCTGTTGGTCCGCGGGGTTTGCGCGCTGAGGCCGGGCGTTCCAGGGCTCTCGGATACGATCACTGTCACGAGCGTCGTCGGCCGGTTTCTGGAGCACAGCCGAGTCTTCTACTTTCTGAACGGTGGCGAAGACGACATCTACATTGGCAGCGCGGATTGGATGCAGCGGAATCTCGATCGGCGCGTCGAGCTGCTCGCGCCAATCGAAGATCCGCGATTGAGGAAGCATCTGAAGGAAGAAGTGCTCGACGTGTGCTTGCGGGACAACGTCAAGGCGCGGCGCCTTCAGCCGGATGGAAGCTATGAGCGAGTACGGGCGGCTGAAGGTGAAGAGACGGTCGACTCGCAGAATCACTTCATCAGTTACTACGGCTCTGTTTAGCCGCGCGGCTAATCTTCCCGCCGCGGCCATGCGAAGCAAAGGAGTCGATATCGTGAAAACAACTATCCCGAGAAGAACGTCACCTTTCCTGTCAGTGGTGGTTATGCTGGTTGTAGCTGCGGCCGCGCCGGCTGCGATCCTGCAAGAGAAAAACCCACTAGTAGGTACGTGGAACGCCAACCTCTCGAAATCGAAGCGCCATCCGAATCATCTCTTCAAAAGCGCCACGTTTCGCTTCACGATTTCCGATGATGTTGTGACGCTCAGCTATACCGGCGTAAACATGTCCGGGGTGGAAGAAAAAGGTACAACCACGTTCCATCCGGACGGCAAGGAACACCCGCTTGCAGGAATGGCCGGCGCTGTAGAGGTTTCGAGATGGGTGGGTGCGCACATTCTAGAAACCGTGGCCCGGCAAGACGGAAAAGCGATCGGTCAAAGCACTTTTGAAGTCTCGAGCGACGGGAAAACGCTGACTGCAAATGTGAAGGGAACCGATGCAGGCGGAGCATGGTTCGAGCAGGTCATCGTGTGTGACCGCGAGTAACGCGCGAATCAAAGACCATTCATGAAAAAGCTGACTCGTCGAGATATGCTGAAGTCGGCCGGCGGAGCCGGTCTCGCAACGCTTGCCGCGCCGATGACCAATCGCGGGCGTTACCGATTGTTCGCCGCTTCACCGAAGGAGTACTCGGCGCGAGCGGTTGAGCTGATGACCCGATCAACCGTCATCGACATGCTCAGCCCGTTCACGCTCAACTTCACCAAGCAAGCCCGGTGGTTCGCAAACCCGGAGACTTTCACGGTCGCGGACCTTCAACCTTTCAAAGACTCGGGCATCAACGTCTTGCATATCGGCGTTGGAGTGGGCGGGCCGGAAGCCTATCTCGAAGTGCTCAGGTTCTTCGCATCATGGAACGGATTCATCGCCGGTCACACAGATCATCTGATGCGCGTGGCCAGCGCGGCGGATCTCGAACGAGTCAAGAAGTCAGGCAAGATCGGCGTGCTGCTGGGATTGCAAAACTCCGAGCAGTTTCGCACGCCCGCCGACGTCAACTTCTTTCACGGAATCGGCCAGCGCGTTTCGCAACTGACTTACAACTCGCGGAACATGATCGGCAACGGCTCGACCGAACGCCGCGACGAAGGCATCAGCGATTTCGGCATCGCGATCATCGAGCGAATGAACTCGGTGGGTATGGCTGTCGACGTCTCTCATTGCGGTGACCGCACGACGCTCGATGCCTTTGAGGTTTCCAAAAAGCCCGTGCTGATCACCCACTCAAACTGCCGCGCTCTTGTGCCCGGTCACCCGCGCTGCAAGACCGATGAAGCCATAAAGAAAATGGGAGCCGCCGGCAGCGTCATGGGCATAACCGGGGTTCGCATGTTCGTGAAGGCTGACGAGCCGACTACCATCGAGCACGCTCTGGATCACTTCGACCACGTGGCGAAGCTGGCCGGCCCCGAGCATCTCGGCGTCGGCAGCGATATCGATCTGTATGGTTACGACGCGATGCCACCGGAGTTGAATCGACAGTTGCGAGCCGGCTACAAGGGCAGCTACGGGTTCCGCGAGAAGATCGATATTGAAGGCATCGATCATCCGAGGCGAAT
This sequence comes from Acidobacteriota bacterium, assembly GCA_038040445.1. NCBI lineage: Bacteria > Pseudomonadati > Acidobacteriota > Blastocatellia > Candidatus Onstottus > Candidatus Onstottus frigus. The sequence goes on from JBBPIG010000015.1 coordinate 101,890, forward strand.
GTTTGACCTGACCGAAGGACTGATTCGGCGAAAGTATAGCGACAAGGACATCGAGGGCATCCTCGGCGGCAACTTCAAACGGGTCCTGTCTCAGATATGGAATGGATAGTTCCAGGATATTGGAAGCGGGGCAGCGGCCCCGGCAATTCCCCCAACCGGGAAGGTTGGGGATCTTTCACGTCCGCGCCTTTCGCGATCTTTGAAGGCTCTTCCGGTTGGGGGATTGCCTCGCGAGCGCCGGCTGCCTGCTTGCAGGCTGGAGTGAATGATCCCCAACCTCCCGGTTGAGGTTTTCCCATAGTCTCTGGCGCACGTGGGCATCTGGGCGCACGAGTGATTCTGTAGGCGTTAACATCACGGACCCACCGCTGGCGCGTGTGGGTATGCCCGAGGCAAAGTGAGGCGGCATGAATCGCCGGTAGGTCGGTGCGACACGTGCCTGTTCCATGCGATGTCTCAATCTTGAACTTTAGGTTAAGACACCGCGCCAAACATCAGTTGGAGAGACAACTATGAAACTGACGAAAGCAATCCGTTTAATCGCTCTATCGCTGCTGGTCGTGGCGGCTTGCCAGACCGCGTATTCACAGGAAGCGCCATCGAAAGACTTTGATGAGTACATCAACAAAGCTCTCAAGGACTGGGACGTTCCGGGTCTCGCAATCGCGGTCGTCAAGAACGATCAAGTCGTCTTCGCCAAAGGCTACGGCGTGCGCAAGCTCGGCGATCCGGCTGCAGTCGACGCGAAGACTCTGTTTGCGATCGGGTCCTCGTCGAAGGCGTTCACCTCGGCGTCGATCGCAATGCTGATGGACGAAGGCAAGCTGAAGTGGGACGACCCGGCGACAAAATACCTTCCCGGCTTTCAGCTCTTCGACCCGTACGTCTCACGCGAGATCACCGTGCGAGACCTGCTGTGTCATCGCAGCGGACTCGAGCGCGGCGACTTCCTCTGGTACGGCACGTCGTACAGCCGCGACGAGATACTTCGCCGCGTTCGCTACCTGAAGCCAACCTGGAGCCTTCGCTCGACGTTCGGCTATCAGAACATCATGTACCTCGCCGCCGGTCAGATCGTTGCAGGCGTGTCGGGAAAGAGCTGGGACGATTTCATTCGTGAGCGCATCTTCAAACCGCTGGGGATGACTTCCAGCAGCACCAGCATCAACGATCTGAAGAACTCCGGCGACGTCGCGACGCCGCACGCGAAGATTGATGGAAAGGTCGAGATCATCCCGTGGCGCAAAATCGACAACATCGCGCCGGCCGGCTCGATCAACTCTAACGTGGTCGATATGGCGCAGTGGGTGCGGCTCCAACTCGGCGAAGGTTCCTACAAAGGCCAGCGTCTGATCAGCTCCGGCGGAGCAAAAGAGATGCACACTGCGCAGACTGTCATTCGAATGGAGCCTCCGTGGACGCTCTTCTACAGCGACGCGCATTTCCTGAACTACGGGCTTGGCTGGTTCCTGCACGACCATCGGGGGCGCAAGGTGGTCGAGCACGGCGGGAACATCGACGGCATGAGCGCGATGGTCGCGATGATTCCCGAAGAAAAGCTCGGTCTTGTGATCCTGACAAACATGAACGGCACTCCTCTTCCCGGTGCGATCGCCAGCCGCGTCTACGACTTGTATCTGGGAGTTCAACCGCGAGATTACAGCGCCGACTTGTTGAAGATCTACGGCGCTTTTCTCGAGCAAGGCAGACAAGCCCAGAAGAAGAACGAAGAGTCGCGCGTTAAGGGAACATCTCCGACTCTCTCGTTGGACAAGTACACCGGCCCGTACAAGGATGAGATGTACGGTGACGCGAAGGTCACGTTTGAAAACGGCAAGCTTGTGCTGACGACCCCCGGGTTCGACGGCGACCTCGAGCACTGGAATTACGACACGTTTCGAGTCACCTGGCGCGCGCGTTCTCTTGGAAAGGCGCTGGTGAGCTTCACGCTGAATGCGCGGGGCAAGGTCGACGAGATGAAACTGCCCGACTTGCAAATCAGCTTCAAGCGCGGGCCCGATGCCGCGGACACAGCTCCAGGCGTGAAGTTGAGCGAAGCCGATTTGAACAAGTTCGCCGGCAAGTACGAAGCGAAGGTTCCGCCGATCGAGATCAGCCTTGAAATGGTCGGAGGTTTGTTGAAAGCGGTCGTGCCCGGACAGCCAGTGTACACTTTGACACCGGTGTCCCCGACGCGATTCAGGATCGAGGGCGCGCCAGCAGGGTTCTTCGTCCAGTTCGAGATGGCTGGCGGCAAGGTGAAGAGCCTGACGATCGAACAAGGTCCCGCTGTCAGCTTCACGCTTCTACCGAAGCAATGACCGTTGGTGAGCCTTGCAGCTGCGTCTGTTGGCGGGCGACCCGACAGGAAGAAAGAATAGGTGAGCAACCAGCGCGTCACAGTAGTTCGCACCTTCATCTGCATCGAGATCTCTGAATCGATCAAAGAGCGAATCGGCCAGCTTCAAAAAACACTGCGTGAAATCGAAGGCCAGGTTAGTTGGACCAAGCCGTCAAACATTCATCTGACCTTGAAGTTCCTCGGAGATGTCGAGGCAACCCGAATCGACGCAGTTTGCAAAGCTGTCCAGAGAGCTGCCGGCGGGATCAGTCCGTTTGAAGTCGAGGCCGGCGGCACAGGCTGCTTCCCTTCGCCTCGAAGCCCTCGGGTCTTATGGGTTGGCTTTTCTGTTGTACCCGAACCCCTCAAGCAACTTTATGCAAACATCGAAGACGAACTCGCGCGAGAAGGCTTTCCTGGCGAGAAGCGAAAGTTCTCGCCTCACCTGACGATCGGCCGCATACGCACACCTCACAACGCCGCTCGCGTTGCAGAAGAGCTGATTGCTGTGGGCTTCAAGTCTGAGACGTTCAAGGCTACCGAAGTGATCGCTATGCGTAGCGACCTAAGACCGACGGGCTCGATCTACACTCCGCAGGCGGTCATCAAGCTGGCGTGAGGTTGGAGCTGCACGAACGCCGGCGAGGAGTTTGCGGCTTTGAAATCTCAGCCGGTTTACAATCGGCTCGAGCCGCTGCAATACTATCAATTAAACCGGTCGGGTTCGGTAAACACCCTCAAAGCGACGGAGCGTCAATGGCAAGAGTAGAAATCGCGGCGGCAGTGCTGACTATCAGCGACTCGGCTTCAAGGGGCGAACGCGTGGATAAGTCAGGACCTGCAGTTGTAGCCGAGCTGGAGAAGCTCGGCTGCCGCGTTGCCGCTACTGAAATCATATCCGACGATCGTGATCAGATTTCAGCCAGGCTGCGAGAATACGCCGACCGCGGCGACGTCAATTTGATCCTGACAACCGGCGGGACTGGATTTGCTCCGCGAGACAACACTCCGGAGGCTACTCGAAGTGTGATCGAGCGCGAAGCCCCGGGGCTTGCTGAGCTGATGCGGCTCCGAAGCCTCGATGAGACCCCGCTTGCGCCGCTCTCCCGGGCAGTGTGCGGCATTCGAGGCCGAACGCTGATAGTCAACTTGCCGGGAAGCACGCGCGGCGCAGTTCAGAACTTCAACGCGATCCGCAGCTCGCTTCCGCATGCGATTGGCTTAATGACGGAGCAATCCAAGAAATGTGCTTCTTAGTCATCCGTTATCGGTTTCTGGTTTCTGGTTGTGGTTGCGGATCGGTCCGTGACCTTAGCCCGCGGCCGAATGCAAGCGAGGACAAACTCTTAACAGCTAGAAACCACAAACCAGAAACCAGAAACCACCAAACCAATGACCACCGACAAACTCATTCACGCGACGGCAGCCGACAATCAGCTCAGATGTGTGGCGGCGGTGACCACCCACCTGGTAGCCGAAGCCTGCCGCCGGCATCGCACTTCCCCCACTGCATCTGCTGCGCTCGGCCGCACGCTGACCGGCGCGTTGTTGTTGGGAAGCGGCGTAAAAGATCTAGAAAAGCTCACGGTGCATTTCGATTGCGACGGTCCAATAAGCAGCATAGTCGCCCAGGCAGACCCCCTCGGCAATGTGCGCGGCTACGTCTCGAATCCCGAAGCTGACGCGACCGCGATGAACGAACACGGCAAGCTTGACGTTCGGGCAGTGGTTGGCGGCGGAAAGCTCTACATCACCCGCGACGCCGGATTTGAGATCGGATTGATGAAGGAACCCTATCGAGGGATGGTGCCGATCGTATCGGGCGAGATCGGCGAGGACATCGCCTACTATCTGGCGAAATCTGAACAGGTAAATTCCGCTGTCAGCCTGGGCGTGTTGATGACAATCGATGGCGCCGAATTCAAACAACCCGGCCACGGATCAACCATATCCGCGACGACTGAGTTTTCACTCCACAGCTTGCGAGTTGCAGCGGCGGGCGGGTTCATTATTCAGATGATGCCCAGCGGACACGAGGGACTTGCTGCTCATTTAGAGCGGAACATTGCGCGAGCACCTTATGCGACCGAACTGGTACGAGCCGGTTTGTCGCCCGTCGAAATGCTTGAAGCAGTGCTTGGAGACCTCGACCTGATGGTGCTCGAAGAGCATGAGCCGCACTTCTATTGCCAATGCTCACGCGAGCGCGCGCTTCTAATCATCTCGGCGCTCGGCCGCGAAGAGGTCGAGGACATGCTCGAGAAAGACAACGGCGCCGAATTAATATGCCACTTCTGCAACGAGGCTTATCAATTGAGCGCCGACGAGCTAACGAGGTTGTTGGCCTGAGCAGCGACCGATCAGTCACCTGAAACAAAATGCAAGGCGGATGCGACCGGTCAAGCATCCGCCTTGCGATTTACCCTGCCGTTAGAGAACCGTTTATTCGTCCTTCGAGACTCCCGTTAAGCCGAGGCGTCAAACTACACTTCGACGGCCGCTCAGCAGTTGGAAAAGCAGCACAATGACGGCGACGACTAACAGCAAGTGAATAAGCCCTCCGCCTATGCCACCGAGCAGACCCAGCAGCCACAGAATCATCAGCACTACTAAGATTGTCCAAAGCATGATCATTTCCTCCCGTGTTATGTCAAAAGCATCGTTCCGATTGCCCGCGTTTTATGCTTTCGCGCTTCCACGGGCGCCCAAATCCGAACTCGATATACAGGGTTGGCAACTGTCATTCCACGCTTGGGAGCCTTAATTTGAACCGAAACGGGCGTTGGAGCGATCGAACAGCTAAGGGTTTAGTACAGCCCCGTACCGCAATACTACAGCTAAAGAGAAGGCGCTCCCCCGCAGTCAGACTGAAGAACGTCGAACAGTTATCTGGATCGAGCTTGCGATGAATGAGACGGAGGGCGCTTGACGCGCTGAGGGGGTAGTCTCAGAATTCTCTTAGTAGGCGGCCGATTCGGCGTTGAAGGTTTCGATAGATCAGGTCTATCGGTTCAGTCGCGTCGATGACCTCGAAACCGTACTCATCGATCATCGAGTCGAACACCGAAAGCATCCTGGTCTGATACTCGGCAAAGCTATCGAACAAATCATCCCCAAGATGGATGTCCATTCCGGATTCCCAATAGTCGAACCCGCCCGGACTGCTCAATACCCGCGGGATCAAGCCGCCGACGTTCGAGCGCAGATAGAAAACTGCGTCAGGCTTTAGCGCCAGCCCGTAACACGCTTTGATCCAGCTCGCCTCCAGACCCCGGACGATTGAGCGCGCGATCAATGAATAGATGTAGCGATCCGTCAGGACTATGAAGCCGGCCCGCAGCGCCGGAATCATCTCGTTCTCGAGCCGATCGGCAAAATCGGTTGCATAGAAAAGCGTCAGCGATATTGGACCGAGCGTGATCCCAGCCTTGGCCTGTTTGATTCCTTTGCCCGCGAGAGCCGATCGGGTCATACCGGTGTCAAGCACCGCATGGCCGTTGGATTCTAACCATGGCTTGAGCATGGACACCTGAGTCGAACGCCCAACTCCGTCCGGGCCTTCGATCACGATCAACCTGCCGCGAAGTTCCTCCAGCTCGACGCCCGGCAGGCCCTCACCGTAGAATTCGAACGCGTGGTTGTTAGATCGATTCTCCAAGCTCGGTTTAGTTCTCCCAGGAATCAAGATTTGACGCCGAGAGCGCGTGCATTGGGCGCTTGGGCACGTCGATAAGCTCGCGCTCGACGATAGCGCGCACCTCGTTTTGCTGTTCTTCGATCGACCGGGTAGCGTCTATGACCCGCAGCCCGAATTCGTCCACCATCCCTTCATACTTGCGGCTGATCAGCCCCTGGAACAGCTCGAAGCTCTCCTCCAGGTCGTCGCTCAACCCCAGGTCCATTCCGGCTTCGTAGTACTTGAGCCCGGCACGCGCGCTCAGTATTCGTTTGAGCGAAACGTCGAGCGGCACGCGGAAATAGAAAGCGATCGTAGGCTTGACGGCGAACTTATAAAGCTCGAGCACCCAACGCGGACTGACGCCGCGGGCGGTGTCGCGCGCGAATGCGGTATAGATGTAGCGGTCCGCCAGTACTATGGCTCCGGCCTTGAGGGGCGGAATGATGTGGCGCTCAATGCGATCCGCAAGGTCGGTCGCGTGAAGAAGCGAGAAGGTTGAAGGCGTCAGCATCTGCTTTTTCTTGCCGCGGCGGGTCGTCTCCTTGACCAGCGGAGAGGAGTTCCACTCGCTGAAGAACACCATGTATCCTTCGCGCTTGAGCCATTGTTGGAGCAAGCTTAACTGGGTGGATTTTCCTGAACCGTCAATTCCCTCGACGATGAATAGCTTGCCGGGAAACTGGTGGTCGCCGTACATTTGCATCGGGTAAGAGTATAAACAAATGGCTGCAGCGACGCCACTGCTGCTCCGAAGGGTGTTGCTCCGAAGGGGAAGTCTCCTATGGCATTGAACGGGGATAAGTCTGCTGAGGAGTTAGTTCTCTCATATTGATTGTGTCACGGCCATAAAACCTCCTTGTTCACAACTTCGGATCTCACAACCGAGGGTTAAGGGGGCCTAATCTAGAAGTCCCCTCAACTCATTCTTTCTCTCGGTGGTATGAGGCCGCTCGCTACAAGGCTAAGGCTACTTGGCCTGGAATCTCAAGCACCTCGGATTTTGATTGACAAAGAACGGCGGTTGGGACTACATTTGCGCGGCTCAACCACTGAGTGCAAGATGACATTGCTGGGTGGGCTCAGGTGCTTCCCGTTCCGACCCTTGAGGCTAAGACCTTCAGGCGAGTCGTCGTCTCGATCAAAAGAACGAGTTACCAGGCGCTCGGTTGCTTAGTTGGAGCGGCGCTGGAGTTCGGCTAACGAATGGCTGATCGAGGTAATGAGTTAAAAGGACTTAGTCGCCAGTCTGGTCGCTAAGGAGGCGGTCGCGGGCAGGCATCCCACGGTTAGTGTCCTACCAAGATGCGGAACCTCCTAACTAAGGACATTCGGAGAAACCAAAGTGACAGACGACAACTTGAATCAACAAATTGAGGAATTCTGGTGGGCCTTCATCGGCAACGACCTTGATCGAGCCGCCCGTATAGTCAACGACTTGATCGTTCATACAATGGTTTCCCTTTTTGAAAGAACAAGAGATCAACTGCAGGATCCCAGTCGACAGGGTTTTGACGACCGAGCGTCGCGAATTCTGGGAGGCACGCCTGTATCTCTGATAGATCTAGCAAGGCTCGCAATATTGTTCAACGAGTTACAGGTGTTCGACATTGCGGCTGGCCATGAATCCGTGCGGAAACGTCTAAGGGTTTATGAACTCTCCCGATTGTCGGTCCTAGCTGCGGGTACACTGGCTTCAGACACTGAAGATGTACTCCGCCGAAAAGACATCGGCACGCTCAGCGAGTTTTTGTCGGCACTTCTCGATTTTGAACCCGGGATGCCCTATAACACTAGTCTAGATGACACAAGCTTAGATCAGAAGAGATTTACTATAGACCTAAGCACCGGCATAATGAAGAACCCCGCCGATCTATCCAGGAACGTCTCGTTCAAAGCAGCAACCTTTGGAGCGATGCTGGGCCACATCTGCTCTCAAGTGGCGAACAACTTTCGTCCCGATCTTATCACTCCCAATCCAACGGAGGATATTCACCAGATAAGGGAAAGGATGAAACAAGAGATGGATGCGATTCTCTTCAGGTCTGGATTCAATGCAGGTGCGAACTTCGGAACGGAGTTGTCAGAGGCACTCTCAAACAAGACGCCTGAAATGCCGCTCAGTGAGAGAATAGACAAGTGGTGTTCCTTCGACACCAGCGTTGGTTGGGGGAAGTTCGAGAACCATCTAACGATCAACGAGATTGCGCAAAAGGCAACGGGGAAAATAGTGCTGAAATCGAATTTTCTTATTGCTGAAAAGGACTACAACGATTTCAACATCTGCGGCTTGATGAAGGGATATGTTGCGGGAGTGCTGAAGCAGTTAGCTGGGTTCGCGATAGAGATTAGACACGACAAGTATCGTAGCGATTGCGCCCAGTTCAACCCTGAGAAGCAGTCATGCGATTTCGTCGCTCTCTGACAATGCGTGACGAGAAATCTGTACGACGCCGGAGGAGACAAGGCTATGAGCGCAAGCAAGGAAAACCGAGTACTGATCATAAACACGGGCGGGACGATAGCGATGGTGCATGAGGACAATAACCCCTTGAACCCGCTTAAGCCGGGTAAGTGGGACGAAATCACCAAGAACTATCCAGTGCTGAAACAGTTGAAAGAAAAAAACATTGAGACAGACATTCATACATTCGACCCTCTGTTGGACTCCTCGAACATATCACACGAGAACTGGAAGCAGATGGCGGAAGTGATCAGCAGCAACTACGATCAATTCACTGGGTTCGTGATACTGCACGGCACCGACACGATGTGCTACACAGCCTCAGCACTTTCGTTCATGCTAGAGCACTTAAGTAAGCCAGTTATTCTGACTGGCTCGCAGCTCCCGCTCGCCGTCCCCAGAAGCGACGCTTTGGAGAACTTTGTCACCGCTCTCAGCATCGCTGCTGGAGTCGATGTAAACGATGGCTCAACAATCCCACTCGTTCCCGAGGTATGCATATACTTCCGCGGAAAGCTATTGCGCGGCAACCGCGCACGGAAGCTTAGCTCAAGTGCCTATAGCGGTTTTGAGTCTCCGAACTATCCCCCTCTTGGAACCGTTGGCGAGCACATCGAACTTGATACGAGGCTGATCCGGACACCTGGGCCAGAGCAGTTATTTGCCAATACTGAATTCGTCACTCAGGTAATGGCGCTCGACATTTTCCCGAGTCTGGATCCGGAAATCGTCGTAAGAGTTGCCACTGAATCGGCGAGCGGCAAGAAAATTAGGGCCCTCATTCTGAAGACCTACGGGACCGGAAATGCGCCAAGCAACGAAGACTTTCTCCGTGCGATCGAACAGATAGTGAACGCGGGTCTTCTCGTTGTTGACGTCACTCAATGCCCTCAAGGAATGGTTGAAATCGGACAATACGAAGCTAGCGTTCCGCTCTTGGAAAGGGGCGTCATTAGCGGTCTGGACATGACTCCGGAGTCTGCTCTGTGCAAGCTCATGTGGCTTCTTGGAATGGGCTGGGACCTCGACCAGGTTCGAAAGCAGATGCAGTTGGATCAGCGTGGGGAGCAAAGCCTAAATATCTTTGAAATAGACTACGGCCCGGGAAGTGCCAGCCCTGTGTTTTCTAGCCAACAGGTTATCCCTGGAGAGGTCGAGTTTGAGAAGCTTGAAGTCGCGATATTACGTCTGCAGGGAACGAGCTTACTGACCGAGGACAAGGGAGATCGGAGACTCAGCCTGAGGGTGTATGTCAACTACCAGAATCTTCAAGAGAGCAGCGGCACGGAGATAATTCAATATGCAGGTACATGCGAAAAGACAATCGAGACAACAGGACAAAAGGCCAGCCTTTTTCTTGACGTGACGAGTTCCGTTAGAAAGTTCTTCACAAAGGGCAAGCCGGGCAGGATCGGCCTAGTAACGAATGGCTCGTCGGGGGCGGAGTGGGAAAAACTCAATCTGGCATTATACGTGAAGGCTTGATAGGCTGGTCGCCATGGATCGAGTATGCGTGATTTATACAGGCGGCACCATAGGGATGAAAGAGGTAAATGGTGTCCTACGGCCTCCAGATTCGGCTGATGAATTCCTCGAGATGGCACCGGAACTGCAGTCATTCGTTGAAGTCGAGCTTGTCCAACTCCTTCATAAGGACAGCACAAACATAACGCCTGGTGATTGGGTCGCAATGGCTAATGCCATTTACGAGCGGCGGAATGCCTTCAACGGGATAGTAGTGGCCCACGGCACAGATACTATGCACTTCTCGTCGTCTGCGGTGGCGTTCGCACTCGGTCTCGGCCTGGATTTTCCAGTTGTGTTTACTGGATCTCAGACAATCCCATCCGTGCCTGGAGGAGATGCGCGCCGGAATCTCGTTAACGCGTGTCGAGTGGCATTGACCGATCTCGCGGAAGTAGTGATTAGCTTTGGGGATTACGTCTTTCGCGCATGCCGCGCCCAGAAGAAAGACGAGAAGAGGTTTGATGCTTTCGAATCCCCGGCATACTTTCCGATTGCGTATATTACAGAGACCATCGACGTGCAGCCCATAGCCTTCACGAAATCCAAGAAGTCTTCAAAAGGAATTCAGCCATCAGACTTCCAGCCCTTCTACGAGTCTGGAATACTACAGATTGAACTTATTCCCGGTCTCGAACCCGAGCTTGTGTCGCCAATGTTAGAGGCAACCCTGTGCAAAGGGATCATTCTGAAGTCCTTCGGTGCGGGCAACGTCCCCGATGAACCTCTCTATTCGTTCATTCCATTAATAGAGGAAGCTGTGCATGAAAAAGGTATACCGGTGATAATTACGAGCCAGTTTCCAGCAAACTCAACGATGAACACTGCATATGAACCTGGAGTGAAGGCCAAAGACGCAGGCGCAATACCGACAGGAAACATGACAAGTGCGGCGGCGGCCACCAAGTTCAGGTGGGTGCTAGCGTTGGCAAATAGGCTGAAGTTGGACGGACACGAGAAAATCAAATACGTACGTAAAATGATGTCGCATGTGTTCATCGGTGAAATGAGTGTTGGAGTTGATTCTATCGACGGACCTCCTTCGGTCCAAGATCGCTAGCTGGCAGGCTTGGAATGATCGATCTAGAGACGCTATTTGAGAAACACAACCTAGACCGGGAGCGCTTCGACTGGGCTACGCACCATCTCAACGAGCTGAATGCGATCTGCGAAGACTACGAAGGTTTTCGGGAGAAACTTCATCCACTCGCCAGCTATCTTGCCGACGTCTTGAGACAAGGAGGCGACAAAGTCCACTCAATTAGATTTCGATTGAAGGATCCAGAGCATCTGATCGTGAAGATCATCAGAAAAGAAGATCGTGTTCCTATTGACAGGAGCAATTACAGAGTCAGAATCAAGGATCTAATTGGACTCCGCGCGTTGCACCTATTTAAGGAGGATTGGGTTTACATTGATGAGTATATCAGGGCTAAATGGAGGCTGGCGGAAAACCCCACTGCCAGCGTACGCAAGGGGGATCGCGAGGAGCTAATAGAGGATTTCAAGAAGGCTGGTTGTAAAATAAGGGAGCATAAGGCTGGATACCGCTCGGTTCACTACTTGATCCGGACGCAACTGGACAAAGAGACGCAGGTAGCGGAAATCCAAGTTCGGACGATTTTTGAAGAAGGATGGAGCGAAATCGATCACCTAATTCGCTACCCAGACAATCTTACCACCGAACGGAATGAAGGATTGTTAGGCATTCTCAACAAGCATGCAGGAAGTGCAGATGACCTGGGTTCATTTATTAGGGATATCCAAGAAGAATACCTTGGAGATCGGCAGGTGCCCCGCTCGGGTCGAGCAACACAGATGCTAGCAAAACAGAGGAACGAGAGGGTTGATAGAATGAACATAGAGAAGAAAGAGAAGAGTTATATCAAGCAGGGCCTTGAGGATCTCGATAAATCTGCGCGTGAGGAATCTCTCCCTAAAGAATCGGCGGGAAAATTTAGTCAAGCAAACCCGCCCTCCCGCCACAGTCAGATGATCAAAGAGGTTTTCTTTGGCAGGGTTGATGACAGCAAGGACTAGCCACGCAACCAGATGTCTGTGGATGAACCCTTGCAATCTGCGTGTGTCGTTGACAGGGAGCGGAGGAACTCGAGACATGGAGATCGGAATCCGACAGGGCGGAACCGTGTCTTGCGGCTCTGACTGAGTCAAGCGAGTCCTAGACTGCCGAAAGCACTAGCGGTCTTTCACCCTCTCCCGATGAGTACGTGATGCAGTTCGGTTGTCTGGCTGTCAGTCAATTCAATATCGTGCACTCCCTTCAAAAGCGCCGGAGCTGCCGCCTGCATCGCCGCGTAGGCTTGGGCTTCGCTAGCATCCGCGCCACCGACATGCACACCTTTGTTCAGTTCATTGCGAGCCTTTTGCAGACGGGATGCCGCATCCCGCGCGCCAACGGGCCCATTCTGCGCGATCCATTGCAAAGCCCCCTTTATGTCCTCACTCTCTGATTCCTCCGCACCGGCAATCTCTCGTACGAAGCCCTCCAAAACGGTTCTCGCCCGGGAGACAACTCTGGTGTAGTCGGCCAAAACGTAGGGGCAGAGTACCTCTCGGCACAAACTTTCCACTGTAACTGGATAGCGCACGAGCACACACGACACTCTAAACAAAAGAGCCGGAGTCTTCGAGCCGTCAGAACTCTGCGTCACGCGAGTTAGCACTGGCTGTGCCTCGTGACTGTCGTTGACCTTGGTTCGCAGGCCGTGAGAGGCGGCAAGTGCTGCTGAGAAGGTTCCTTCCAAGTAAGCCGACCAGAATGCTTCATGTTTGGCGAGCAATGGTAGGTCGTCGTACTCGGAACGCACGTGGCAAGCAGAAAGGAAGTCGCGTTCAATCCTGATATCGACAGACCAAAGTTCTGATCCGCGTCCCTTCGCCGTCTTGCTTACGGTAATTCGCCCCCACCCAGACGCCTCATCAATCTTGGTTGCCGCAACGATTAAATCTCGTCCCGACTTAGGCAGCCCTAAGACACCCCTAACGCTCTTACTTTTCTCCATGAGCCACTTCACGACACCAAGACCGAACGATACACCGGCACGATATCCTGCAGCTCCGTACTCCTTTGGCGTGCCTGCTGCGGCGGCCGCCATGAGTGCCTGAAGTGTCTCGCCTCTAATCACTAATGCTTGTGCATCAGTTTCCAGTGTCCCAATGTTGACGAATCTGGTGAACTCAGGTTTACCAAAGAACTGTTCTACTGCACGATAGGCCGCATCCGCGAGATACGGCTGAAGAGACTCGGCAACCTTCGATGGCGAGAGCGATAGTAACCTCTCTATTTCCTCACTTCGCAGGTCCTGGATTCCAGTCGGCAACTGTTCTTCGCCCGCCAATGGCTGCTTTGTACCGTCGCTTCCGTAGTGAGCGCAAATTTTCAGCGCGGTCTCTTTCACCGAAATGAGCAACTCGGCGTATCGGGTCGGGTCGTATTGAATGTGTTCGACAGTCGGGTCTACATCGGGAATCTCTTCAAGCTTGACTCCGTGTTCAACGATAAGGACGATCTTCTTGCCAAGTTGCCGGGCCCACGAATGTTCTGCATTAACCCACTTGGATTTCGCACCGGCACTCGTAATCAAGAAGAAGCAGGCCTGAGATTCAGCAATCTGTGTTCTGAGTCGATCACCAAGCGGTGCCCCTGGGGAGGACCGATCAAGATCCCGCTCGACGACTACGCCGCTGACGTCGCGCAGCGTTGCCACGATCGTGTCGGCTAGTAGCATATCGTGCCGTGAGTAGCTAAGGAAGAGTTTCATCTTGTTCTCCAGACCCTCTGATTTTCAGACTCCCTTGTGTCCAGTTAGGCTAGCCGCTTCAACATCTCTTTCGCCAAAGCGCTGTAGTCTTCGGCGCCATCGCTTCTCGGCGCGTACTCGAATACCGATTTGTGCTCTTGTTGCGAGTAGTCCAGTTCTGTTCGCTCGCGAATGACTGTTCGATACACTCTACCGTGAAACAGCTTCTTCGCTTCGTGGCGGACCGTCTCGGGACCAGCGCGGCGTGTCGTGTAAAACGTTATCACGATGCCGGTGCGTTCGCTATCGATTCGCGCGTCCCGGGTGTGGGTGTCTATGAACTCGATCATCTGCGCGATCGACCGCAAGCCCAGCCAGGTGGAAACGCAAGGTATCAACAGATAATCGGAAAGCGAGATCGCCGCTGAAGTCATTCGCCCAAGCTCCGGCGGACAGTCGAACAACACGAAATCGTAGTCGTCATCCCTCGCTCGAAAAGCATGTCTGAGCGGCGCCGTCAGGTGCCCCAGACCGTCGGAGGCAACAGTTGCATGCCACAGACGTCTGCCGCCGCTTGGCAACAGCCACACGTTTTCTCCGATACGATTTGCGCTGAACGTTCCCTGCTCGATCGCCGAGGCCAGCGTGCCGCGCGCGTGATCCGTACCGGCAATGAACCGAAGATTGTCCTGGGGATCGCAGTCCACCAGCAGCACCCGCGCGCCAGCGAAAGCTAAACCGTGTCCAAGGTTCCAGGTCGTCGTAGTCTTGCCTGTCCCGCCCTTCGACGCCGCGATCGCTATGTGAATGCCCATCTCGCTGACCAGCCTGAGGGAAAGAACCTACTTTTCGAGAGCTGAAGCGGAAAGCTGGGGGTCAGCTTCGCTCCCCGCGTGTTCCGAAGGAACGACTACGCGCAGATTCTGTATCCCTCGATAAGCAAGGTAGTGGTTATAGAACACAATCAGCAGCCCAACAGCCGGGATCGACAGAAATACGCCAACAAGTCCGCCGATCTCCGCTCCCGCTAGAATAGCGATGATCACCACCAGCGTGTGCATCTTGATGCCATGCCCGACAATCCGGGGATAGATAAAATAGTCCTGAATCAGTCGAAGAACTGCGAGGAACAACGCGACGAACAGAGCGGTTTTGAATGAGACGGTCAGCGTCAAACCGACGATAATGCATGCCGCGATCAACGGACCAATCAGCGGGATGAATTCCAGCAAGCCGGCTATCGTGGCCAGCACTACCGGATACGGCGCGCGGATCAGACTCAGCCCAATCATTACCAGAATGCCAACTACAAGACACGCGGTGATCTGCGCGCGGATGTAAGCGGCAAGCGTTCGGCTGACGTCCATCAGCAGCCAGTGAGCGCGCTTCTGCAGCCGCTCATTTGGCAAAAGCGCTATCAGGTTCTGCTCAAAGTACGCCGCATCTTTCAGCAGGAAGAATGAGAGTATCGGAACCAGTATCGGCCACGTTAAGTACTGCAGGTAGCCTAATGCGCCGGCCACAGACTCGGTCATCCATCCAGCAACCGCGTTCGTCATGTCGCTCGCGCGGCTGAAAATCGCCTCCCGCCACTGCGGCGGGATCTTCACGTGCCTCATCCAGCTATTGGCATCATTGAAGACTTTGTTAACCCAGCCCTCTGCCGATTTAGTATAGCCCGGCAGATTCTTCGCCAGGTCTGCCACCTGTTGAGAAAGCGGTTGCCAGATGAGTTGCACGCCGACAAACAGAACGACGCCGATCAGCAGATACACTAACAATATCGCGACGTTGTGCGGCAGTCGAAGCTCATATCTGGCCACGTACACGGGCTGCTCGAGCAGGTGTACAATCGGCGCAATCAAGTAGCAAAAGAAGATCGATACGATCAGCAACAACAGCAGAGTGCGTATCTCATAAAGCAGCCAGCTCGCGATGAACAGACCCGCCAAGAGGAAGATCACGCGAACGATCACCGTCGTCCACATGCGAATCATCTCCGAGTTTTGATGCTGCCTTTCCTTCAACGAGGCCTCCAAAAGGGTGAAGGATATCCTCTATGCGGCGGAGTATAACACACGCGCAGAGCACGTTGCTGCTACGGGATTCAGAGGAGTCGTAAACAGAGGATTGAAGATCGAGAATTGAAATCCGCCCCGCGTTGCCGCGCCCTTGAGCAAATTCCAATTCCCAATCTCTGACTGTTTATGTCACAAGCGGCGTGCTTTGATAAGACACTGAAGGGAGACACGAACTCAGTTCCTTCGAATATCCCCGCGAGCCGCAGCGCGGATACGCCGAATGTCGTCGGTCAGCGCCTTCGCCTTCGGCATTTCACCCAGAGCGCGTTGTAGCTGGACATCCCCATCGGCGAGCGCGGCGCGAGCATTCTCTTCGCCAAACGCCGCCGTGGCCACCTCGTAGCGAACTCGGCGCTTGACCCAGTCCGCATCTTTGTCAACGCGCGAGTCGTCGGATTTCAATTCCTTGTGCTCGCGGAGAAAGTTCTTGAACGCGGCCAGAACCTTGTCGCCCACGGCGTACTCGCCTTGCGCGAGCCGGTGTCTGTGATCGCACGGGCGATCGACCTTGAACTCCGACAGCCCGGCAATCTGCCCGGCTACTAAAGCGCGAGTGAATTGGAAAACGGGTTCTACCCATACCCGTTGGAGCTCAAACTCAGCCGACGGAAACTTCACCAGTACATCCGGCTGAATGCCGCCGCCGCCGTAGACCGTTCTGCCGGTATCGGTGCGTTTCTCTTCGGTTCGCTGAACCGCGTCCTTGTCGCCCCGTTTCAGATAGTAGTCGTAGAAAGAGCGGTTGTTGTACTCGCGCTGGATCAGACGTCCGCTCGGCGTATAGAAGTGCCCGGTAACAAGCCATAGACCCGAGCCGTCCGACAACGGGAACACGCTCTGCACCAATCCCTTCCCGAAGCTGTTCTCGCCGACTATTACTCCGCGGTCGTGATCTTGAAGCGCACCCGCAACGATCTCAGAAGCCGACGCCGATCTGGAGTTGATAATGACAACGATAGGAAACTCTTCGGGATTGTTGTTACTGGCAACTTCTTCGCGGGTCGGAAACGTTTGCGGACGCCCCCGCAGCGTCACTATGGGCTGCCCACGATACAGAAAAAGATTGGTGATCTTTTTCGCCTGTTCCACCAGACCGCCGGGATTGTTCCGCAGATCCAGAATGAGCGACGTCATTTCCTGTCTTTGCAGGTCTGCCAGCGCCGTGCGAATCTCGTCGTAGCTCGTGAAGTTGAATCCTCGATCGAAGTTGATGTAGCCAACGCCATTGGCGGCCATGTAGGAATTGGTCACCGACGCCAGCTTCACAGCTTCGCGAACGAACTTGAACTCGACCGGCTGACTTGCGCCCAGCCGCGCCACCTTCACCGTAACAGATGTGCCCTCCGGCCCGATCAGCTTTTGCGAGACTTGTTGGGAGTTCCAAGTCTCAGTCGATTCTCCATTGATCTGGACGATCTGATCTCCGTAGCGTATGCCGCCACGATGAGCCGGAGTCGCATCGAACGGCGACATGATATAGACCCTGTCGTTTCGCTGCGCTATGGTCGAGCCTATCCCGGAATAACGGCTGCGCTGATCCTGTTGGACCTTCTCCCACTCTTTAGCGTCGAAATAGCTGGAGTGCGGGTCGAGCGTGTGAAGCATGCCAAGGATCGAAGCCTTGGTCAGCTTGCTGAAATCAACCTGCCCGGCGTAGTTGTCTTTCGCGACCAGAACCGCCTTAGCAAAGTCTTCGGCAATCTGCTGCCGCGCCGTAGAGACGTCCGCTCTCTGTCCGAGAAGCTTCTGAGCGGGATGCGCGCCTGCAAATGTAATTGGGATGATGAGAGCGACAACAAGCAACCAGTAGCGCTTCTTAGATTTCATCGTGAGCTTTCACCTCGAAAACGATTCACTCGAGTCACAGCAGTTGGAAGTTTCGCCAGTACGCCTTCAGCAATCGTCCAGAAGAAATCTTAGCGGAAAGGGATTGCCAAAACAACTGGAGCTTCGAGGTAGCATAAACTTCGCCTGTGGATCGGTCGCTCAGTCTCACTGGTGGGAAGTCTCCAGCAAGGATGGTTTACACAGGAACTCAGCAAAAGCAGCGGCCCGAGCCTTATGAGCTCGGGCCGCCGTGTATCCCAGACTGTCTAGTTGGCTAATTCCTTCGCGGCTCTACGTCGCGCGAGCTCCGCAAGCGATGAAGGTCCTCTGCCATCGTTCTGGCCTTTGGTATTTCGGTGATCGCTCGCTGCATCTGAAGGTCAGTTTCCAACAGCACCTGATACGCCGTTTCGACTCCGTACGCCGCGGTCACCATCTCGTAGCGGATCTGGCGCTTGATGAAGTCAGCTTCCTTGTCCACACGCGAGTCGTCCACTTTGAGTTCCTTGTGGTCTCGCAGGAAGCTCTTGAACGCGGGAAGGACCTTGTCGGTGATCTGATACTCGTTCGCCGCGAGATGGTGGCGATGATCAGCCTGCCGATCCAGCTTGAATTCCAAACACCCCTGAATCTGCCCTGCTGCAAGTTGGTGCGCAAACTCGAAGACGGGGTCGAACCATACGCGCTGAAGCTCGATGTCGCGCTGGGAAACTCTTACTTTCGCCTCGACGTCTGGATCGATTCCTCCGCCACCGTAGACCGGCCGGCCCGAGTCGGTTCGCTTCGCATCAGTGTGCGTTCCGTTCTTGTCGTCGCCGCGTTTGAGGCTGTAGTCGTAGAACGAGCGCCCGCTGTAGTCGCGCTGAATCAGCCGCCCGCTTGGCGTGTAGTAGTGACCAGTCGTCAATATCAGCGCCGATCCGTCCGCCAGCGGGAACGGGCTCTGCACAAGACCCTTGCCAAAACTGTTTTCGCCAACAAGCCGTGCGCGGTCGTGGTCCTGCAACGCGCCGGCAACGATCTCAGCCGCCGAAGCCGATAGCCTGTTAATCAAAACGACGATCGGATATTCCTCCGGAGCGGTGTTGTTGGCAACAAATTCCCTGGACTGAAAGACCCCGGGGCGTCCGCGCATGGACAATATCTTCTGCCCGCTATACAGGAACAGGTTCGATACGCGCTGTGCCTGGTCGACCAGCCCGCCGCGGTTGCTTCTGAGGTCGAGTATCAGTGAGGTCATCCCCTGCTGCCGCAGTTCTCGGAGAGCCCTGTTCACTTCATCGTAGGTGGTTGTGTTGAATCCCCGCTCGAGATTGACGTAGCCGACTCCGCCCGCGAGCATGAAGTAGTTCGCGACCGATGGCAGCGGAACGGGTCCGCGCGTCAGCTTGAAGTCTATCGGCTTATCGACGCCCAGCCGGGCTATCTTGACGTTTACCGTGGTGCCTTCCGGGCCAAGCAGCTTGCTTCTGACTTGAGCCTGAGTCCAACCGTTGGTCGACTCGCCGTTGATCCCGGCAATATGATCCCCGTAACGAAGCCCGGCTCTGTACGACGCGGTCCCCTGGGTCGGCGAGACGATATACACCTTCCCGTAGTGTTGAATGATCGTCGAACCGATGCCGTAGTATCGGCTGCTCTGATCGTTCTGGAAGTCTTCCCATTGCTGCCGGTCGAAATATGCCGAGTGGGGATCGAGCGTGCGAAGCATCCCCCCGATGGATGCTTTGGTTACCTTGTTGAACTCAACCTGGCCCGCGAAATTGTCCTTCGCGACGACGATGGCATTTGCAAAGTCTTCGGCGATTCGCTGGCGAGCTGCCATATCGGCTGGGCTTTGCCCCGTCGAACGCTGCCCAGTGTGCGCACCGGCAAACGTGAGCGGCAGCACAAGCGTCAAGACTAACAGCCAGTGTCGCTTCTTGAATCTCATCTCGAGCCCTTTCGTGTGAGTGATCATCATCCGCGGGCCGCCCCAAAACGAATGTTACGCCGCAAGATACTTGGCGATTTTACAGGACGGATAACTGGAAAACAACCGTAAGCTGGAAAGCGTCGTTGATTGAACGGGCGCTTTGCTTCTGTTAGTTTTAAGAGCGATTCATTCGTGCATCGTGAATGTCATCTGACAACCATTGAACCAAGCCGTCAACGAACCCTCTCTTCGCACTTGCCCTGGCTGCGGCACTCAAACGCCCGCTGAGGACCCTCGGTGCGCGCACTGCGGTCTCAGTTCAATCGATGTGGTGTTCGCCGACCGCAAGGCTGATTCGGAGCGCCGCTTCCTGCAGGCGTTATTCACTCGCTCAAATCCGTTCACGATGATCTTCATCGGGATCAATGTTGGGATCTTCGTGTTGATGTGCCTGGCAGGTGGTTTCGCCGTGACCTCATCCGATCCCGCGGTGTTGCTGGGATTCGGCGCAAAACAAAACAGCTTGATTGCCGGCCAGCATCAATACTGGCGGCTGATCACTTCGATCTTCATTCACATCGGGTTCATTCACCTGTTCCTCAACAACTACGCGTTGTGGATCATCGGCCAGGAGATCGAGCGCATCTACGGTTCGGCTCGTTTTGTGGTTCTCTACCTGGCCACAGGCATTGTCGGTTCAGTTGGCAGCTACGTCTTCAATCCCGAGGCGACATCGGCCGGCGCTTCGGGCGCCATTTTCGGGCTGTTTGGGGTGATGGCAACCTTCGCGTTCAAGTACAGGAGAGAAATCCCCGAGTTGCTGAGCCGCGAGATCAAGCGGCGTGTGATTCCGATCATCGCAATCAATTTAGTGTTCGGCTTCTCAGTCAGAATAGTCGATAACGCGGCGCACATCGGAGGTCTGCTGACTGGAATCGCGCTCGCCTTGGCAGTCCCATACAAACGGCCACACGAACGAATCACCCCAGCGGTCTGGCGCGCGCTGCATATCATCTGCCTTGCGGTTATTCTTATCTCGTTCGTCAGCGCGTTCCGAGCATACAACGGACCGAGCCTGGGCTTTTCGAACCTTACCCGGCGTCCCGGCTCGAGCGTTGTGAAGTACTTCGATCAAATGAAAGAGGCCGCCAGATCGTTAAGCCAGTCTATCGAGTTTGGCGCCGCGCCGCTCGACTCCGGGAGCGAGGCGGCTGGCGTGAAACCGGCCCTCGCCGCGGTCGAACTAGGAATCCGGGCCGTCAATGCGGTACCTCAGATGGACTCCGACGCCGATCAATACCGCAAGCGATTACTTGAATTGTTAGTCGGGCAGAAAGAAATTCTGGATCGATTCGCGCGGACGAACTCAAAGAACCGCAACTCGCTGATTGCTGAAGAGGAAATGCTCAAGAATCGCTACAATCAGTTCCTGGCGGATTATGGTAGATGGATACCGGGATTTTTGAAGGAACACGGGTACGAGCTCGGCGAAGCAAATGATCGGTGAGTCCGTTCGCAGACGGAATGGGCGGGATCACGGCTCGGACAATCGCTCGACGTCCAGGATGGGTACGCGCCGTCTCCCGCTCTTGAAGTAAGTCTTCGCGGGCCATCCGAACTTCGCGCGTTGAGCGGTGAGGCTGTCCTTGCCGTGAGCGATAGGACGAACCTTGTTTGGCTCGAGTGCAAGGACCCCTTCCACGCGATCCGCCAATAAGCCCAACTGCGCATCGCCCTTCACCAGAATCAAACGCCGCTTGGCCGGCTCCTGGCTCACCTCGAGGCCGAGATCCATCACCACAGTCATGCGGCCTCGCACACTCGCGAGCCCTGCAACACCATCCGGCGGACCCGGCAGCGGAGTGATTCGCGGACAGTCAACGACTCCTTCAGTGCTCTCCACGCCGATCGCGTACGGCGCGCCGCCGACTTCAAACATCAACACCGAGACAAGCTCCGTCTTGCCGTCGCCCCCACCAGGCGAGCCGAACTCCAGCGGCAAAGCAGCTATTGTGCGGCGAGCGCTCGCGTACTTGTCCCTGGGTGATTCCGGCATTTGCTTTTGTGACTCCGCTTTCACGACCGAATGCTTCTGAGAACAAGCAAGCTCGGCAGGTCCAATACGAGGGCGACATCGCCCCCTTCCAGATCGACTGCGCCAACTATTCCCTTCAGCCGGCGTCCGATCGAGCCGAGCGACTTCACTATGATTTCACGTTGCTCATCGAACTGCTCGACTGCGACCGCCACGTTTCTGTCCGCCGCTGATATGACCAACACCGGTACCTTGATCGAGCCGGCGTCCGCTGCCCGTTTCCCGCCACCATTTTGACCGCCGTCCGGTTGATGAAGCAGGCGCGCGCCTCCCAGCCCGAGCACGTATCCAAGCTCGACCAGCGGAATCGCCGCATCCCGCCAACCGATGGTCCTTCTGCCATCGCGGCCAAGTATTTCCTCCGGACGGACATAGAGAAGCTCGATGATCTGAGCGACATTGACGGCGTATCGCCAACCACTAGCTCGAACGATGAACGCCGAGATCATCACCAGCGTCGTCGGAACTGCCAGCTCGAAGGTGGTCCATTTCCCTTCCTCGGAGGCAATTCGAACCTCTCCTCCAAGCTCGTATATGGTCCTCTCGACCGCATCAAGCCCAACGCCGCGGCCGGATACGGCCGAGACGCGCTCAGCCGTGGACAAGCCTGGGCGCAAGATCAATCGCAACGTCTCCTCTTCGCTGAGGATTTCATCAGGAGCGATCAGTCCGGCTTCGATGGCCCGGCGCCGCACCTCGGCTTGACCTATTCCGCGCCCATCATCGGTGATAGATATAACTGCGCGCGTGCCTTCGAGTCTTGCTTCGAGCTTGATCTTTCCGCGAGCGCTCTTCCCCGTCATTCTTCGCTCTTCAGCAGTCTCGAGCCCGTGGTCCACCGCGTTGCGCAGAACGTGATAGATCGAGTCAGCCACGCGATCGACTATCACCTTATCCAGTTGCGTTTCGCGACCGGTCAGGTCTACCGAGACCGACTTGCCAAGTTCGCGAGCGAGTCGCCCGGCCAAACGTGCCGCGCGCGTAAACGTCTGCGCAAGCGAAACCATTCGAAGCTCGACAAGCCGCTCTTCCAATTCGAGGAATTCGCGCTTCATACGGCGCGCGCTGAACCTCAGGTCAGACCTTTCGCGTGCGCCGAGGTTGGCGGCCCCCAGGAAGGTCTCGGCCATTGACGTCAGCTTTTCCATCCCGATCGACAGCTCGTGAGCCAGACCCGATAGCTCGTCGATCTGCGACATGTCGACTCGGACGCTCGGAGAAAGGGGCTGCAATGATTCTTGAGCGAAACTCGGTGGTAGAACAGCGTCAAGATCCCCGGTCGCGTCCTTGGTGGTTGCGCCCCTTCCCGGCATAATGCGGCCCGCGGCCCTCAGCGCGGCCCCGGCCTTGCGCCAGGTCGAGCGTTCGAGGCGCGCGACGCGCCCGCCAAACGAGCCGGCTATTCGTTTTACGTCGGCTTCCTTGAGCCCGGCCGCGAACACCAGCTTGAACCCGACAAGCGAAGCCTCCGCTGTTTTCTCAGGCAGAGTTGTGATCAATTCGCCGGCCTCTTCGAGCCTGGCGGAGAGCGCTCGATATTGAGTGTCGAGTTTGCCGACATCAAACGTCACCGTGATAGCGTAGAATGATCTGCCCGCGCGAACGTTCTCGTTGATGCGATGCGCCTCGTAATCGGTCAGCAGCGTCCGCTCGCGATCGGATAGGTTGAGCGACTCCAGCCCGCTATCTTCTCTCTTTACACGCTCGCGAGACTTCAATGCGACCGCGGCCAGAAGCAGACGGAGCCTTTCGAAGTCTTCTTCGCCTGCGGTTCCGCGCGCGGCGCCGCCCACCAGCGCCGCCAGTCCGCTCGCGGCTTCTTGTAGCGCGGCGCTGGTTCGTTCATTCAGCGCGAGCTGACCTAGCCTCAGATCGTCCAGAATGTCTTCGAAGTCGTGAGCCAGCGATTGCACCTCAGCCAGACCCATCATTCCGGAAAGGCCTTTCAGCGAGTGAACAGTTCGGAAGGCTCGATTGATCAGGTTGGTATCGGGACTTTCGCCGCCGCGAGAGGCCAGCGAGTCCAGGTCGGCAAGAAGCGAGTCCAGCAACTCTTCCGACTCGGAGAGGTACTCATTCAAAAGCGCCTTGTCATCGATCATAGGCAAGCCCCGGAATTGAGGAACGGGAGAATTGAAAATTGAAAAATGAAACTTGAAAATCTCAAATTGAACCGGAACCGTCTGCGTTACCTTATACACCTCTCAATTTGCATTTTTCAATTTTCAATGTTCCATCTTCGATCTTGACTGCAGAGCCTTCCGATCGCGGTCCGCTCAGCTATGACTGTTGGGCATTAGCTGCCGAGGCCGTCTGATTACCCTCGAGGTCGCGCTTGATCGCGTCGAGTATGCCGTTGATGAACTGAGTCGCCTCGAAAGTCGAAAAGCGCCGGGCTATTTCCAGCGCTTCGTTTATTACGACGGTCTTTGGCGTGTCGGCTTCGTAGAGGAATTCGTAGATGGCAAGCCTTAGGATGTTCCTGTCTACAACGGCCATTCGCTGTATGCGCCAATGCTCAGCGCGGCGTTTTATCAGGGCGTCTATTTCGTCGAGGTGGGAGATCGCGCCCAGCGCGAGGTTGTTGGAAAAATCGCGAGCGACATTGCCCATATCCTCGCCGAACGCCTCCCAGTAGCTGTTCGCTAACTCGTCAACGCCCGGCTGCGCGATGTCGTATTGAAAG
Source organism: Acidobacteriota bacterium (assembly GCA_038040445.1). Taxonomy (NCBI): domain Bacteria; kingdom Pseudomonadati; phylum Acidobacteriota; class Blastocatellia; genus Candidatus Onstottus; species Candidatus Onstottus frigus. The sequence continues at coordinate 126,260 of JBBPIG010000015.1, forward strand.
AGCATTTGTAAGGCACAGATGCGCGCCTTACGCCTGGCACCCATAATTCACACCCTGCTGCTGATCAGATGTTAATGATGTGAAGCGTCCAGCTTCAGAATTCACGATACAGATTGACAAGCTCGACCGCGGTCATCGCCGCGTCGAATCCTTTGTTGCCGGACTTCGCCCCGGCGCGATCTATCGCCTGTTCGAGATTGTCCGCCGTCACTACTCCGAGCGTTATGGGGAGGTTTGTTTCAAGAGAAACCTGGGCAATACCTTTGAACACTTCCGCGGCTATGTACTCATTGTGAGGAGTCTCTCCGCGAATCACGACGCCAAGGCAGACCACCGCGTCGTATTCCTCGCTCAGCGCCGCGCGTTTTGCCGCCATGGGTAATTCAAAAGAACCTGGGACTCGGATGATGGTGATCGCGTCGCTCGAAGCGCCGAGTCGTTCGAGCGCATCGGTAGCCCCGCCGATCAATCGGCTGACAATGAAATCATTCCAGCGGCTGGCGACAATCGCCACTCTGATCCCGTCCGCGCTCAGCCGTCCCTGGATCGTCTTAGCCAATCAGCCTTCTCCTCTTCCATTGACCCGGAGCTTCGTCGCTCACTCGAGCATCGCGAGTCCAATCATCGACTCATTCACTCCCGGTCATCTTTTTCAATTATCAAACTGAAAACGAGTATAGGTTTGGCTCTGAGGCATGTCAAGCTACGGTCATCTGCGCGCGTCATCAATCAAACAAAGTTTAGAGTTTACTCGGAGCGCTTCGCCGCATAGTCTCGACTGGCCTGGACACGGGACGATTGGAGTCGCGCAAATTGATTCGACCGAGCGGGGAATGCTAGAATTTAGGATTCGCATGGGAGCCCCGCCGCTCACATGCGGTTCACTCGACCGACAACGTACAAGGAACGATGCTCGAAGAAGTCATCAGCGTCAGAGGCGCCCGAGTCCACAATCTGAAGAACATCAGTGTCGACATCCCGCTCGGCAAGCTCACCGTCATCACCGGCGTGAGCGGCTCAGGCAAATCGAGTCTCGCGTTCGATACCATCTACGCCGAAGGGCAGCGCCGCTACGTCGAGAGCCTTTCCGCATACGCGCGCCAGTTTCTCGAACGCATGGATAAGCCCGACGTCGATGAAATCCTCGGCATCTGCCCTGCGATTTCCATCCGTCAAAAGAACGCGACTCGAAACCCCCGCTCCACTGTCGCGACTCAGACGGAAATCTACGACTACCTGAGGCTGCTGTTCGCAAGGGTCGGCAAGACCTTTTGCGCCAATTGCGGCGAAGCAGTCAAACGCGATACGCCGGAATCAGCAGCCGGTGAAGTGTTGAAACTTCCGGAGGGCACGCGCTTCTATGTTTTGTTTCCGGCGTCGGCGGGAACGGATGAAACCCTCTCGAGTTCAAACGGCGCCGGCAAAACCAAGAAGCGAAGCGCGCGACAGGCAGCTTCAAGCGAACGCACTCGCATCAACGCTCACCTGATGAGCCTGATGCAGCGGGGCTTCACCCGGCTCTACAAAGACGGCCGCACGATCGAGCTTGCGACGCCCGATAGCTTCACCGAAGCCGGCTTCGATAACACGTTCGTGCTTGTCGATCGGCTGGCGGTGAGTCCGGATACGAGAACCCGATTGGTTGATTCGCTGGAGGTCTGCTATCAGGAAGGCCACGGGCAGGCGATCATCGAGACGGCGGCCGAGCCTCGCACCCGGTTGCAGTTCTCTGAGGGCTTCGAGTGCAAGCCCTGCCAGGTCCGGTACGCCGCCCCCGAGCCGCGACTGTTCAGCTTCAACAACCCGTTCGGCGCTTGTCCGACCTGTCAGGGCTTCGGGAACACCATTGGGCTCGATATGAACCTGGTGATCCCCAATCGCGAGTTGAGCCTGGCCCAGGGCGCCGTCGAGCCGTGGATGAAACCGCAGTACGAATGGGCGCAGAAAGAACTGCTCCGCTTCAGCAAACAGGCGGGCATCCCGACATCGGTTCCCTTCCGACAGTTGACCCGCGAGCAGCAGAAGACCGTCGTGCAGGGCCGCAACGGATTCGATGGAGTGAAGGGCTTCTTCGATTGGCTCGAAACAAAGAAGTACAAACTCCACGTACGAGTGTTTCTCTCCAAGTATCGCGGCTACACGTTGTGCCCCGACTGCGGTGGCTCGCGGCTGAGGCTCGAAGCGCGGCTTGTTCGAGTGAGCGGCAAGACCCTGCCTGAGATTTCCGCGATGAGCGCAGCCGACGCGGAGGACTTCTTCGACAATCTGACGTTGAGCGTCTCGGAAATGAAGATAGCCGGACGCTTGCTCGAGGAGATTCGCAGCCGGTTGAAGTTTCTTATCGACGTAGGGCTGCAATACCTGACTCTCGACCGCCTGGCGTCGACGCTGTCGGGAGGCGAGGCCCAGCGCATACAGCTCGCCACGAACCTGGGTGCTTCGCTGGTGGGCGCGCTTTACGTGCTCGATGAGCCGTCGATCGGTTTGCATCCTCGCGACAACGCCAAGCTCATTCGCATTCTGAAAAACCTGCGTGATATCGGCAACACCGTGCTGGTCGTCGAACACGAGCCCGAGATGATGATGTCATCGGACAAGATCATCGACATAGGTCCGGGCGCCGGCGAACTGGGCGGCGAAGTGGTCTTTCAAGGTACGGCGGCGGAGCTGATTCACAGGGGCCAATCGCTGACCGCCAAATATTTGCGCGGCGAGATGGAGATCAAGCCGCCGAAGAATCGCCGGCTGATCGGGCCGCGCTCTCTGGAGATCCACAGCGCCAGCGAACACAACCTGAAGAGCATCGACCTGGAAATTCCGCTCGGGATGACCGTGTGCATCACCGGCGTCTCGGGTTCCGGCAAGTCGACGCTCGTCCACGACATCATCTATGCGGGAATCAAGAAACAGCGGGGCGAGTGGACAGGTCCGGTCGGCGCGGTCAGAAAGATCGACGGCGCTCAGTATCTGGATGACGTCGTGCTGGTGGATCAATCGCCGATAGGCCGAACGCCGCGTTCGAACCCGGTGACCTACATCAAAGTCTACGATGCGATTCGCGACCTGTTCGCTTCAACTCGCGAAGCACAGGCGCACGGGTTCGATTCATCGCACTTCAGCTTCAACGTGCCCGGCGGCCGCTGCGAGCGGTGCGAGGGCAACGGCGTCGAGATAAAAGAAATGCAATTTCTCGCCGACGTGGAATTGATCTGCGAAGAGTGCAAAGGCATGCGCTTCAAGCCGGCCCTGTTGGATGTGAAGTTTAAAGGCCGTTCGATCCACGACGTGCTGAACATGACAGTGCGCGAAGCGTTGTTGTTCTTCGCCAGCGTGAATCGAATCGCTTCAAAGTTTCGAGTGATGGACGATGTGGGACTGGGCTATCTGAGGCTCGGGCAGTCGGCGACGACGCTGTCGGGCGGCGAGGCGCAACGCGTGAAACTGGCGGCTTTTTTGTCGAGGCGGTCGAGCGAGCGCACATTGTACATATTCGATGAGCCAACCACCGGGCTGCACTTCGACGACATCAACAAGCTGCTCGCGGCGTTCAGGCAATTGATCGAGGCCGGCGGGTCGATCATCATAATCGAGCACAATCTGGATGTCATCAAGAGCGCGGACTGGATCATCGATCTGGGTCCTGAAGGCGGCGACGAAGGCGGCAACGTTGTTGCGGTGGGTCCGCCTTCGGCAATCGTCGAGTGCGAGCGCTCATACACCGGACGGTTCCTTCGCAAGGTTTTGGGTAAGTAACCCAACGTAGCATTGGGAAGGAATTGAGAATTGAAAATTGAAAACTGAAAATTGAAAACTTGAACACAATGCCTCAATTTGCAGTTTTCCATTTTCAATTCTCAATTTTCAATTCCCGCGAATATGAGGTCGTGATGAGTCTAATCGACGAGAGAGGCAAGGGCGTAATTACCGAGCTTGAGATACGCGGGGCCGCGGCCGGCGACACGCTGCGAATCGATGAAGCCGCGATCCTGACTCCGCTCGCCCAGGACCTGGTGCGCGAGCGCGGCGTCCAGATTGAACGAGTACGCCATCGAAGCGCCGCCCTAAAAAAGAGAATTGCGCTGGGCGCTGATCACGGCGGCTTTGAGATGAAGGAAGAACTAAAACGCGTGCTCGCCGATCTCGGTCACGACTACCAGGACTTCGGTACTCACTCGACCGAAGCGGTCGACTATCCTGACTACGCGCATCTGGTGGCGCGCGCGGTCGCGGGCGGCAATTGCGATCTTGGAATCATGGTGGACGGCGCAGGGATCGGCTCCTGCATGGCTGCCAACAAAGTGCCAGGGGTGCGCGCGGCTATGTGCTACGACGAAGCTTCGGCGCGCAACAGCCGCGAGCACAACGGTGCTAACGTGCTGACGCTGGGAGGCAAGATGATCTCGACGGATCGAATGCGCGAGATAGTGCGCGCATGGCTCGCAACAGAGCTGACCGAAGACCGCCATCGCCGTCGCGTCGATAAGATAACCGAGATCGAGCGCGAATATGTCGGTGAGAAGTGATAGGCAGGTCAGTGGTCCGTAGTCCGTAGTCCGTAGTCCGTCCGTGCTTCGGAGTTCGTGATGTTATCTGCTGACTAGTGCCTACGGGCTACGGACTACGGACTACGGACCACTGACCTTCTTCTCGTGGATACTCGAACCCACCTGGTGCGTCCGCGTTTAAACACCCGCACAGTCTTATCACCTAAGAAGACTCTCAACGGTTTCCTCTCAACCCAGGTAGATATGAATAGAGGAGCGAGGATGACAACGAATGCCGGGTGAGGTTGCTGAAATAGCTCTGATGACCGACAGCCTTGGGTTGCCCGACAGCTCTGCGAAGGCCGCCGCGTCGTCACTCGCTCCGGTCATCGCGCGCGCAAAAGCAGGAGACGTTGCGGCATTTGAGCAGATCGTCGAATGCTATCAGCGCAAAGTGCTCTCAACCGCGTGGCGCATGTTGGGCAACCAGGAAGACGCTCGCGACGCGGCGCAGGAAGTTTTCCTGCGAGTCTACAAGTACCTGGGCCGGTTCCGGGCGGATCAGGATTTCGCCGCGTGGTTGTATCGGATCATCATCAACGTATGCCACGATCAAGCGCGAAAACGCGGCCGCCGCGATCAGTTTATTTCTTTTGAGATGGAAGAGCAGCTTGGCAATCTTGAAGCGCTTTCCAGCGGTGAAGACCTCGAGGCAGCGGCAATCCAGTCACAGCAAAAGGCTATGATCGCTCAGGCGCTGAACACGCTGTCGAAGAAAGAGAGAGCAGCAATCGTCCTGCGCGACCTTGAAGGATTGAGCACCGAAGAAGTGGCGCGAGTACTTGGTTCGAGTCAGGCGACCGTGCGGTCACAAATCAGCTCGGCTCGCGCGAAGATAAAACTGTATCGAGACCGCGTTCTCAATCGGTCGCGGCGAGGGTGAAGAGATGAATTGCAGGCGCGTTCAAAAGTTAATACCGCTTCACGTCGAAGGCGATCTTCGGTCGAGCATTGCAAATCAGATCGCATCACATCTCGAATGGTGTGGGCGATGCAACTGGCTGGCTGACGAGTACAAGGAGAGCCAGAGCTGGTTGCGCACATCCCAGCCGCCCGAGTTAGACGAAGCATGCCTTGAGGACTTGAAGCGCGGCGTTATGAAACGAGTCGCGCAAGAAAGTATACGGCCTTCGCTGTTCGCCTCAATAGCGCAGCAATGGAGCCGCAGACAGATCCTGGCCCTATCGACTGCTTTCTTGGTCGTCCTGGGAATGGTTGCTCTTTACCTCTATCAGGCCCGGGTGAAAGTTAACCCGGACGTGATCTCTGAAGGTGTGAAGCAACCACCTAATGTGGGACCCTATGGAATAAATCCGTCACCGGCGCCCGGTTCGACGGGACAGCACCTCGTTAGCAAGGGTCGTCCACACTTCAAACCGCGACACCCGAATCGGGCAAATGCAAGCGAGACATTTGCGCGCGCCGTTGTTCCCCCGATGGCCGGCATCAACAACACAGCCATTACGCCGGCCAATCAGACGCGCGCGCTTTCCGGTAATGCCGACGGTTCGAGAGAAATGCTGCGTATCGAAATTCAAACCGGCGATCCCAGCATTCGGATAATCTGGTTTGCGCCGAAAGGCTCTGATCTACAACAACCAAAACCAGCAACAGACTAGGAGGTCTCATGTTTTTGTCCAAATCAAGAATAACTACAGGAGTGGTAGGAGTGGTCCTCTCGATGCTCACGTCGGTGTATGCGCAGCAGCCTCAGGCCGCCCAAACTACGCCGGCGCCTCAACCGAACGTTGGCCGCGCGCCCGACTATGTCGACTTCACCGGCTTCAAGGGAAAAGTATTCGACGTAAAACATCGCGACCCTCGGTCGCTGATCGAGGCGGTTCGTCCGCTCGGAAGCGGTTTCAAAGGCGCGACCATTGCGTACAGCGATGAGTTCAAGACGCTAACCGTTCGCGATTTTCCGGAGAACATAGCAGCCATTGAGGAGGCGTTGAAGCGGCTCGATACGCCGCAGGCTGCTCAGCCCGACATCGAGTTGCGGTTGAATGTCCTGATAGCTTCGAACGTTGAAGGCGTCGCCAGTCAGTACCCAAACGATCTGGGGGACGTGGTAAAGCAGATGCAAGCCATGCTCAACTACAAGAACTACACCAATCTCGCAACCGTGGTTCAAAGAGTGAGAGTAGGCACTCGCAATCTTGGGATCAATGGCACCGCTGAGGTGCCGGCGACTATTCTCGGGACAGGGGAACCAATCCCCGCCTCTTACGATTACCGCGCATATAGTATGACGCTCGGCACTGATTCTTCCGGTGGCTATGTGGTGCAATTGAGTGGAAACCAGTTTACTTTCCGCGGCAACGGCCCCAAAGGAGACGGCGTAGGACAGGCCGACATCCGGACTGACCTCAACCTCAGAAACGGAGAGAAGGTTGTTGTGGGCACCGCTACGCTGGGCAACAAAGGGTTGATACTCGTGCTGTCCGCGCGAATCATCAAGTAGTCGGGACATACCCTCAGCATCCACCAAAACGTTGTGACGCCCCGAAGCGACTCGGCGCTGTTCGCAAAAGAACAGGCGCAGAGAAAAGCTACGGGGCGTTTTCATTTTTATCCTTCTTTTGCAGCGAGTGTTGCTTCTTCTTGCAGATTTCCGTTTAACGCTTTATCTTTCCGGCGTCCGCGATTCGGCGAATACCCAAACTACGGAGGCGCGTCTAAGAATGAGAGACAAACTCAATGAGTTGGAACAGGCGCAGCAAAGCGTTAGCGCGAATGCGCCATATGCGGTGTCTCAGGGTTACAGGCTCTCGCCTCATATGGTGACCACGGCGTTCACGCTCGATGGATTTCGCATCGTTCGTACGTTTGGCGTCGTGCGAGGCATCACCGTGCGTTCGCGCTCGATCTTTGGGACGATTGGCGGAACGCTGCACACGATAGTCGGCGGGAACATCACCGCTTTCACCAAGCTGTGTGAGGTAGCGCGTGCCGAGGCATTCGAGATAATGGTTCAGCACGCAAGCGAGATCGGCGCAAACGCGGTGATCGGCATGCGCTACGACGCGAACGAGATCATGAACGGCGTGACCGAGGTGCTCGCGTATGGAACGGCTGTAGTAGTTGAGCCGATAGAGTAGGATTCTCAGGTGACTCCGGAACAATACCAACAGCACGTGCTTGGCCTGCTTGCGACGACGTTCCCGGATGAGGAGTTCGAGGGGTCGCCGGACCCCTTCCTCATCAAGCACGGGGCGGCCGAGCTCGGGCTCCGCAACCTCTACGCGCTTCACACCGAGAAACAGTTTGAGCCCGAGGAGCGCGACGCCCATATTCGCGAGCACGTCTGGCGAATACTCGAGGCCCTGCACCTCACCCAGGACTCGAGCCCGCCCGATTGGATAGACGCGCGCGACAAACTGCGACTCCAGCTCATGAGAACCGAACACACTTTGCGCGCGCCAGTGATCACCTTTCCATTCACCCGCGAGGTCGTGGTCGCAATAGCGATTGATCTCACGCACGCGTACTCATACGTGTCGCCTGCGAATCTCGAGCGCTGGAAAGTCACCGAGGAGCTGGCCTATGAGCAAGCGCTCTCGAATCTCGAGCAGGCATCGGCCGGAATTCAGATTCACGCCACCGAAGCGCCGCAGCGCCTGCTCGCAATTCAGACTGGAGACGGCTATGACGCTGCGCGGCTGCTGCTCCCGGCGATGCGGAAGCTGGCGGTCGAGCATCTGGGTGAGCCCTGCTACGCGGCGGTCCCCAATCGCGACTTCCTCATCATGTGGTCGCGGTCAAATCCTGAGGAGTTTCAAACGCTGGTTCGGGCCCAGGTCCGGCACGACTGCGAGAGCCAGCCTTACCCGCTGACCTCGACCGTCTTCGTGGTCACCGAGGCGGACGTGAAGCCGGATGTAGCGTAAACTGTCGAGTCTGCGGCTTGCCTCGGACCCCGACAGAGTGACCGAGATGCCTATCTCCACTTTTCTTACGGTACCGAATGCAGTACCATAACCAGCGATGACAATCGAAGAGGCTATTCGCGAGCTTGAGGGCAGCGAGAGTCATGTCCGGTTTTCGAGGCTTCTGGCGATCTGCAAGTACTTTTTCGGGAGACCGCGAATCGCGGGAAGTCATCACATTTTCAAGACGCCTTGGACCGGCGACCCGAGAATCAACTTGCAAGAGGACAAAGGAAGTGCGAAGCCCTATCAGGTCCGCCAGGTACTCCGCTGCCTTCGGCGACTGAAGGACCAAGCGGTGAGTTAGGGGAATATCGATGAAAAAGAGGATCACGACTGCCCGCAACAAGCCAACCAAGCGCTCGCGCCCGGCGGCTGAACACTATCTGTACACGGTCGGCTGGTCGGAAGACGACGAGGCCTATGTTGCGCGGGTAGCCGAGTTCCCGTCCCTTGCAGCCCACGGCGATTCGCAGGAGGCTGCGCTGCGTTCAATTCAGCACGTAGTTACCGTAGTATTGAAGGACATGGCCGCGTCCAAAGAGCCGATACCGCAGCCCCTCGGCAAGCGTTCGTTCAGCGGCCGGCTCAACGTGAGAATGCCGAGCTACTTGCACCGCTATCTCGCTATCGAGGCCGCACAACAGAGCGTGTCGTTGAATCAGCTCATCAACCTCAAGCTCGAAGCGCCGCTCGAAATGGCCGTTACCTCGGATTAGGCCGCGCACATAGATAGGAGTGAACAAATGAGCACGATCAGCCTGAGATTGCCAGATTCACTACACAAGCGCGTGCGTGCGTTGGCAAAGCAGGAAAACGTCTCGATAAACCAGTTCATTGCAACGGCGCTTGCGGAAAAGATGTCGGCCTTGCTAACGGAAGACTATCTCGAGGAGCGGGCAAAGCGCGGCAGCAGGAAAAGGTTCGAACGGGCTTTGGCGAAGGCACGAAAGGTCAAGCCCCATGCTGCTGATCGGCTTTGAGAAGGTACTGGTGGCTGCTGAGACCGGGCGTGAAGACCGGCAAGAGAGAAGCGGATGGAAGCTGTCGATGAATCGTCGAGGTGATAGGCGGTGATTAGCAACGATGAAGAACTCCGAGTGACCTTGAGCCGAATTGGAAGGTTCCAACAACAAGTCATCCGACTGCGTCAGGTGGAGACGAATCCAACCAACTACAGACTCTCGGCGGAAGGCTATCTTGCGGAGATCGACCGAATGAATCTTGAGGTCCGCGATTACTTTTCGTTGCTCCCCAGCGAGGTTACTCAGGATGAAGCTGCGCCAGTAAGTACTCAGTTCCCCGATTCCGCTCTGCCTTGAGTGCTATGAAGAGTGAAGGCAACCAACGATCTAGGTTTGCGGTCTGTATTAACAACATAGGCTACGAGGCTTCTCTCGAAGTTGGAAAACTGTTTCGCTCGATTCCTGACGAGGAAGCTGCTTCACACGGTTACCGCCGCGTGATTGATGAGAGCGGCGAGGACTACGGTTATTCTGCGAATCGGTTCTTCCCAATCGAAGTACCGCTAGCGTTGCAGAAGGCTCTCAAGTTGGCGACCGCTGATAAGCTTGTCACCCGCCATCCGACGCGAGTATCGTAGCTGCTCCCAGGAACAATTCTCCAACCTGTCTTACCCGGAGGTGAAACGTGGGCGCACGCCGCAAAATTCTTCTGCCCGTCTGTGCTTTGGCCCTGGTCTTCGGGCTTCTGTCGTCCGCAACAGCTCAGCAATTCAATCCTAACCTCTATCAGAGCCTCCGTTGGCGATGCATCGGCCCTCATCGCGGAGGCCGAACCGTTGGCGCCACCGGAGTGCCCGGTCAGCCTAATGTCTTCTACATCGGCGTCAACAACGGAGGCGTGTGGAAGACTAACGACTACGGACATACGTGGAAGCCGATCTTTGATGATCAGCCCACCGGTTCCATTGGCGCGCTCGCCGTCGCTCCATCCAATCCAGATATCGTCTACGTCGGTTGCGGCGAAGGCTTGCAGCGTCCGGACCTCGCGACCGGCGACGGCATGTACAAATCGACCGATGCGGGAAAGACGTGGAAGCATCTCGGTCTGCGTGACGGTCAACAGATCGGCGCGATCATAGTCGATCCGCGCGATCCGAATCGCTTGTTCGTCGCGGTGCTCGGACATCCCTACGGCCCGAATGAAGAACGCGGAGTGTTTCGCTCGACGGACGGCGGCGAAACTTTTCAGAAGGTCCTTTACAAAGACGAGAACACCGGAGCGATCGCGCTCGCATTCGATCCGTCGAACCCGCAGACCGTCTATGCCGATCTATGGGCGGGCCGGCAAGGACCCTGGGAAAACGGCGCGTGGCAAGGCCCCGAGAGCGGACTCTTCAAATCAACTGACGGCGGCAACACATGGCGAAAGCTTACGAAAGGGCTTCCGACGTTCGAGCAGGGTTTAGGGCGAATCGGGTTTTGCATCGCGCCGAGCGACCCGAAGCGCATGTACGCGACGGTCGATGCTTCGCCACAAGTCGGCGGAGTCTACCGATCAGACGACGCGGGCGAGAGCTGGCGGCGCATGAGCAACGACGCGCGCCCGTGGGGACGAGGCAGCGACTTCGCCGAGATCAAGGCTGATCCAAAGAACCCGGATATTGTTTACAGTGGAAACGTCGTCACGTGGCGCTCGACGGACGGCGGCCAGAACTGGACCGGGTTTCGCGGGGCGCCGGGCGGCGACGATTATCACACCATTTGGATCAACCCCGACAATCCGCAAATCATCTTGCTCGCCGCCGACCAGGGCGCGATCATCACAGTCAACGGCGGGCAGACCTGGAGCTCGTGGTATAACCAACCGACCGCGCAGTTCTATCACGTAATCACCGACAATCGATTTCCGTATTGGGTGTACGGCGGCCAGCAGGAGAGCGGCTCGGTGGGAATCGCCAGCCGAGGCAACGACGGCCAGATCACGTTTCGCGACTGGCGTCCGGTCGGCGTTGAGGAGTACGGCTACGTCGCGCCCGATCCGCTGAACCCGAGTATCATCTACGGCGGCAAGATCACTCGCTTCGACTACAGCACTGGACAGGTGCAGAACGTCTCTCCCGAAGCGACGCGCAGCGGCAAGTATCGCTTCCTGCGCACTGCGCCGGTGATCTTCTCGCCGGTCGATCCGCGCGTTCTGTATTTCGCCGGCAACGTGCTGTTCAAGACTACTAGCGGCGGAAACAGTTGGGACATCATCAGCCCCGATCTTTCAGCCGAACAACCCGCGGTTCCCGAAAGCATCGGCGTCTACCGCACGCCCGAGATGGCTAAACAGCCGCGGCGCGGAGTCATCTACACCGTCGCGCCTTCATACAAAGACGCGAACGTGATTTGGGCGGGCACTGACGACGGCTTGATTCACGTCACTCGCGACGGCGGCAAGAACTGGAGCAACGTGACTCCGCCCGGAGTGACTGCGTGGAGCAAGATCTCGATTATGGACGCCGGGCGATTCGACGCGAACACCGCTTACGCGGCGGTCAATCGAATACGGCTCGATGATCAGCGCCCGCACATCTATCGCACGCACGACGGCGGCAAGACGTGGATGGAGATTGTGAACGGGCTCGGCGACAGCGGACCAATAAACGTCGTGCGCGAGGACCCGGTCCGGCGCGGGTTGCTGTTTTGCGGCAGTGAGCGAGCCGTCTATGTTTCGTTTGACGACGGCGATAACTGGCAGCCGTTGAGGTTGAACATGCCTGCGAGCTCGATACGCGACCTGGTGATCAAAGACGATGACATAGTAGTCGGGACTCACGGCCGTTCGTTCTGGATACTCGATGACATCACGCCGCTCCGGCAGATTAGCGAGCAGGTCGCCGTGGCGGAAGCCTTCCTCTTCAAGCCGCAACTCGCTTATCGCGTGCGGTGGAATATGAACACCGACACGCCGCTTCCGCCCGAAGAACCCGCAGGTAAGAACCCTCCGGACGGCGCGATCATGAACTACTATCTGAAGTCCGCGGCTGGAAGCCCGGTCGTGCTCGAGATATCCGACTCATCGAACAAACTGGTGGCTCGCTTTTCGAACGCCGATAAGCCGGACGACATCGAAGCGATCGGAAAAGAAGTCAACATCCCAACCTACTGGATTCGCCCGTCACAAATTCTCTCGACTGAAGCCGGCATGCAACGCTTCGTTTGGAACCTGCACTATCCGCGGCTCGAGGCTGCACAGGCCCAGTATCCAATCGCGGCGATCTATGGTGACACTCCTCGTCATCCGCTTGGTCCGTGGGTGCTGCCGGGCAACTACACTGTGAAGCTCACGGTCAACGGCCGAAGCCACACACAGCCAATGACGGTGAAGATGGACCCGCGAGTGAAGACGCCGGCGAATGGACTGGCTCAGCAACACGCGATCGCGATACGTTGCTATGACGGGATGAAGCAAGCTCGCGACGCGATCGAGCAAGTTCGCAAGCTCAGAACGCAACTCAGAAGCTTACGTGATCGAGCGGGCCAGGGCGCGCTTGCAGATGCGATCACCGCGCTCGAAAGAAAAGCAGCCGCGCTTGAAGGAGCGGGCGGCGGCGGTCGCGGAGGCGGAGGCGCGGGCGGCGGATCAAGCGAGCCGAGCCTCTCGCGAGTAAGCGGCGAGCTGCTGGGACTTATGGGCTTAGTCGAAGGCGCCGACGTGACGCCAACGACTCAGGCAGTCGCCGCGTCCGAGCAGGCGCAGCAGACACTCGCAGGAGTGTTGTCGCGATGGAGCGAGATGAAAGACAAGGACGTGAAGTCGCTCAATGAGCAGCTAACAAAGGCGGGCTTGCCCGCTCTCACGTTCTGAACCGGCGCCTACGCGTATTCAGAGCAGCCAGACGACCAGAAGACTGGCGGTATCGAGCCAGTCACTGGGATCACAGGTTGGGAAGGGTGGCTTGCCCCCGCGCTTGTTAATCAACGTGAGGTCTACACAAAAGCGGGGGCAAGCCACCCTTCCCAACCTGTGATCCTGCGAAAGGTATTGTTGATCCTCAAGTCCCTGTCTTCTGAAGGTGCAGTCGTTTCAACTACTTCTTCTGTAGCTCAGCCAGAGCAGCGAGCACCTCTTCGCTGTGCGGCATCGGCTTGACGCCTATGAACACCTTCGCGACGTTCCCCTTCGGATCGATGATGAACGTGTTGCGAGCCGATAGCTTGACGCCGGGGCGGTCCATCATCGAGCCATATGCTTCGGAGACCGTCATTTCCGTGTCCGCCAGAAGCTTGAAGCTCAACCCTTCCTTTTCGCAAAAGCTCTTATGCGATTCCGCTGTGTCGACGCTGACGCCGAGGATGACCGCGTGGGCCTTGTCATAGGCCGCCTGGTCGCGCTTAAAATTCTGAGCTTCAATCGTGCAGCCGGAGGTGAAGTCCTTCGGGTAGAAGTACAGCACAACCCATTTGCCTCGATAGTCCTTGAGGCTGACTGATTTGCCTTCGTTGCTCTTGAGCGTGAATTCCGGAGCGGGTTTGCCTACCTCGGGCGGCGTGCTGAAAGCCAGCGCCAGCCCCGCAAGGCACAACAATGCTATGAGCGAAAGACTTCCGATCTTGATTTGTTTCCTGACCATTTTCTCTCCTTCACGATTGGGGGTTGATCCTCTGAGAGCGAAGGCTCTTACCCATTCTAAAAACAATTACTTTGCTGCCGCGAGCACGGCGTCGTAATCAGGGTGATTTGCGATCTCGCTGATATTCGACGTACTTCAATTTGTCATCCGGTCCAAACGACGAAGACGGCTCAAGCATGCACACGTCAAACGGTCATCTCGGGATCGGGTATCTGACTTGTAGCCGCACGCCGCTCCGCTGCCACGTTCCGCTTGCCAAATCCCTCGGCGATGAGCTTGAAGATCGTCCGCCGGTTTTGCCCAATCAACTTCATCCATTCCCACTTGCCCATCTGCGGAAAATAGATTCCGCGAAAGCATAGTCTCGCGATGAACATGTTTATTCGATAACCGATGGACTTCTCATCGATCGCATCCACGGCTCGCTCGATGGCCTCGGCGCTGTACGAACTGGCCCACGCGTGCTGGACCTCAGCATGAGTCTCATCGATGGTCATCTTCAGCGGGGTGTGCGCCATCTTGTAGGGCTGGAAATCCAGCCAGTGCTGGGGGCGCGTCAGCCGGCCCGCTACTTCAAGCCGCTTGTACAGCGGAGTCGATGGGAATGGTATGAGCGTGCCGAACACGGGCAGTCCCGGCGGCCAGGTCTTAATCTGATCGAGCGTTCGATCAGCCGCGCCGGGGGTGTCGTTGTCCAAGCCAAAGATGAACGATGTGATCGCGTGAACGTTGCGCTGGGCCAGCCGCTTCAGCACCGGTCCATACTCATTCGGCTTGTTGAAGCTCTTATTCGCAATTGCGAGGTTGGCGGTGTCTATCGACTCCATGCCGATGAATATCCATTTTCCGCCCGAGGCCGCAATAAGGTCGACGAGTTCTTCGTCTCGCAACAGGTTGGCGCTGATCTGCGCAATCCAATTCATCTGCGCGCCGGCGGCGATAATATCCCGCAGCAGCGACTTCGTGCGCTTGATGTTGATCGCGAAATTGTCGTCGATAAAAAAGACTGCAATCTGGCCTTTCTCGTTGCGGCACCGGGCCTTCAAGCGCAGCAATTCGTCGACGACACTTTCGTTTGTGCGAAACCGTATCGAGTCGCCGAAGAAGCCGGTCACCGTGCAAAACTCGCAACCATACGGACACCCGCGTCCGGATTCGACCGGGATTAGCCGGAAGCTTCCCCACCCGCCGAAGACGCGTTTGAGCAGCGGAGAGACGACTTTCGGGACCATGTTGAATTGATCCAGGTCCATCGACTCCCAGGGAATAGACGGATAGTGATCGAGACTCGGTTTCTTATCCTTGCCCGCTTCATCAACCGGCAGATAAATGTCCTTGAGCTCGCCTCGCGCGGCATCGGCGACAATGCGTGGCCAGGTCTCGTCGGCCTCACCGAGCGCAATCGCATCAGCGTGCTGCGGTCCGCCGTTTCGCCCGAGCGCTTCGTCCGGCACTTCGGTCACGTGAGGCCCGCCCATCACAACAGGGACCCCGACCGCGCGAATAGCGTCGGCCATTCGGTAGGCCTTCTGTATCATCCTGGTCATCGCCCCGATGCCCACCAGATCGATCTTTTGCTCGCGTACGTATTGCGCAATTCCGTCTTCATCCATGCGCTGCGCATTTCCATCGATCAGCAACACCTCGTGTTCAGGCGGGGTCAGCGCCTTAAGCAGAAACATCCACAGATGTGGCATAAAATTGCGCGTGACCCCGTTGTCGGGATTGAAAAGCAGTATTCTCATAGCTTCCTTTCGTCCTTCGAGGCGGCTCGAAATGGGGATAGCGCTTTCTCAGATGTTTCTGCGAGAGCGGCGCTGAAGTCAATGAAGCAGTACCGCGAGGCAAAAACCGTAATGACAGGGTGAAGCGAACCCGAAGGGTATCACGAAGCAGGAACGAAGGAAAGCGGTTACGAGGGAGTCGAGTAGTCAGTGCGTACCTCAAGCCAAAGTTGACGACGCCCAACTCTGTGCCTGGAGCAACGACAAGCGTTTGTGTAAGCTTTTGGCCATGAACTTAGCGAGCAAGTTTAGCGTTGGCCTCGTCCAAATGACCGCGACCCCGGACTCCGATGAAAACGTTCGTCGCGCCGTCTCATTTGTTGAAGAAGCCGCCAAACTCGGCGCACAAGTTGTATGCTTGCCCGAGCTTTTTCGCTCCCAGTACTTCTGCCAGCGTGAAGACGCGGCGCTGTTCGATCTCGCGGAGACTGTGCCGGGGCCTTCGACGCAAGCGCTTGGAAGAATCGCTCGCGAGAGAAATATCACAGTCATCGCGCCGATCTTCGAGCGCCGGGCGGCCGGGCTATATCACAACAGCGCCGCGATCATTGACGCTGAAGGGAACGTCTCGGGCATCTATCGCAAGATGCACATTCCGGACGACCCTGCCTATTACGAGAAGTTCTACTTCACGCCGGGCGATCTCGGCTTTCGGGCTTTCGACACACCGGTGGGAAAGATCGGCACGTTGATCTGCTGGGACCAGTGGTATCCCGAAGGCGCGAGGCTGACCGCGCTTCGAGGCGCAAGCATACTGTTCTATCCGACGGCGATCGGATGGCATCCCCACGAGAAGGAAGTCTACGGGACGGCGCAGCACGATGCCTGGCGAACGGTTCAGCGCGGGCATGCGATCGCCAACGGGGTCTATGTCGCCGCGGTGAATCGGGTCGGCCACGAGAAGCCTTCAGATGGCGGAGCGGGGATAGAGTTTTGGGGGTCGTCTTTTCTGTGCGATCCGTTCGGGATCGTGATTGCGGAAGGCTCGACTGACCGCGAAGAGGTTTTGATCGGTGAAGTAGATACTGCTCGAATTGAAGAAGTGCGGCGTAATTGGCCCTTCCTGCGCGACCGGCGCATAGACGCTTACGCCGGGATCGATCAGCGATTTCTTGACGTCATCGAAGGTAACGAATGACCTCCCTAGACGGACCTCAGCGCGACCTCGGCGATCTCCGCGTCTCTGCGGTGAGAGGCAGTTCGAAGCCCGCTCACCGCAGAGGCGCAGAGGACGCAGAGTCGACGCAAAGGTCGGATAGCGCGGCGGGGTTTCGTATGCCCGCCGAGTGGGAGCTTCACGAAGCGACATGGATCGGCTGGCCTCACAATCGAACCGACTGGCCGGGCAAGTTTGCGACTATTCCCTGGGTCTACGGAGAGGTTGCACGCAAACTCGCGCCCGGCGAGATTGTTCGCATCATCGTCACCGACAAGGCACACGAAGCTAGAGCCCGGCGGCTGCTATCGCGAGCCGGTGTGGACCTCTCGCGAGTTGAGTTCTTTCGCTTCCCTACGAATCGCGGCTGGACACGGGACTTCGGGCCGATGTTCGTCAAGCGCGACGGCAAACAAAGCGAAGTCGCGATCGTTCGTTTTCGCTTCAACGCTTGGGCGAAGTATCGCGATTGGGAGAAGGACAACCAGGTACCGGAGCGCGCGGCAAAGGCGCTGGGCTTTCGGCTCATCCGCGGTCAAGTGAACAGCCGTGATGTTGTGCTTGAAGGCGGAGCCATCGATGTCAACGGGCGCGGGACATTGATTGCCACAGAAGAGTGTTTGCTCGACAGAAACGTTCAAGCACGGAATCCGGACCTGTCACGCGCGGAAGTCGAATCGGTGTTTCGCGACTACCTTGGTGTTACGAACGTGTTATGGCTGGGCCGCGGAATCGACGGCGATGACACACACGGTCACGTCGATGACCTCTGCCGTTTCGTGGGTCCTCGAACGGTTGTGATTTGCAGTGAAGACAACCCGCGCGATTCGAACCATCGCGTGCTAGCGGATGCGCGTGAACAACTCGAAGGGATGCGCCTCGAGGATGGCTCAAAGATCGAAGTCGTTCCGATTCCCATGCCCGCGCCGCTGTCGTTCAAAGGCCAGCGGCTCCCCGCTAGTTATGCTAATTTCTACATCGCGAACTCGGGAGTGCTCGTGCCCACGTTCAATGATCCAACCGATCGCATCGCGTTGGGGATCCTGAGCGAGTTGATCACTGACCGTCCCGTGGTAGGCATCCATGCGGTCGATCTGGTGTGGGGACTTGGCACCATGCACTGTATGACTCAACAACAACCGAGAAAGGAGTGACTGACCCGTGAGCTCTCAGGATTCATCAGCGGAAGCCGAAATTCGTGAGTTGATCAAAGGAATGAACAACGCATGGGCGATGGGGCATCCCGAAGACATTGGGTCTTTCTTCCGCGAAGACATCGTGATGGTGCTGCCAGGCTTTCAGCAACGAACGGGAGGCAGAGAAGCGTGCGTGGCGAGCTACGTGGACTTTTGCAACCAGGCGGCGATTGCGGGACTCGCGTTAGGCGAGATCAGCGTGGACGTATTCGGGGACACCGCGGTCGCGAGCTACGGTTACGAGATCAGCTACGAACTGGGCGGGGAGCGGTTCAACGACAAGGGCCGCGACATCTTTGTGTTCGTGCGCGACGCCGATCGGTGGCAAGCAGTATGGCGAACGATGATCGTCTCTCAACCGGAAAGCGTGAACTGAGTCTCGATTAGATTAGCTTGACGGTTGTATAATTGCTGACTCTCTGAATGTTACGCGGGGCCCGCTGAGTCTGATGCGCGACGTTGTGCAGCCGGGCCTCTGGAGCTAAGCTAACCAAAACGATTAGCGGTCACGAGAGGCGAGCAAGCTATAAAACGATCATTCACCGCAAGCATTTCGCAAGAAGGCGAGTGGTTCATAGCCCAATGCATGCAAGTTGACGTTGCGAGCCAGGGTGCGACGGAAGATGAGGCCCTAGACAACCTGCGAGACGCTCTCGAACTTCACTTCACACCGCCTGTCGCTACGATCATACCGCGCGTGCGTGATATCGAAATAGACATCAGAGCCGCATGAAGCCGCTGCCGTTCCGGGAAGTCAAACGCAAACTGGAAGCGGCGGGATTTAAGGAAGCCGGACAGACGTTCCCCGATAGAGGATTCACGAGATGAGAATAAGTTATTACTCGGACACCGATTCGCTTTACATCGACTTATCTTCTAAACCGAGCGCGGATAGCCGTGAGGTGTCGAATGGAGTTGTTTTAGACTATGACGAAGATGGCAATCTCGCCGGCATAGACATCGATGAAGCAAGCACGAAGCTGGACATTCGGGAGTTAATTCTCAACAAGCTGCCTGCTGAAGTGAAGCACGTCGCATAAGACCGCCACAATCACGCCAGAGACTGTTGGGGTTTCGCTTGCCTTCCCCATCTTCGCTTGAGATTATGCCTTGCTGATGGATGTTGAGATCATCACTGCTATCGAAAGCATTGAGATAATTGCCACCGGAAGTTCTATTCGAGACATCGCAAGGTTGCGCAGACTATATGGCAAGGGCAGATGGAGAAAGCTGAAGGGTGTTGCGCAGGTACGTCTTCGCAGTGGTAGGATACGCTTAGCTGAGCTACATTGGTATGAAGCTCATGGCATTGGCAGAAAAGAAATAAAACGCAAGCGTTATTTGGACTAAGAGCCATGAAAACCACCGCGAGGCCTGAACCAAAGTTCGCCGTCTGTATCGATAACTCGGATTATCCCGCTTCGCTCGAATTGTGCAAAATCTATCGCGTGTTGCCAGACGAAGATGCTGCGGAGGATGGCGATCTGCGAATCGTCGATGAGAGCGGAGAAGACTATTTGTACTCTGCTGACCGATTCATTTTGATCAAAGTGCCCGGTGAAGTGGAACGCGCGATACTACAGACATCCTGATATTTTCTTAACCGGTCAGCCCGTGACATGACAGACTCCGAACGGAGAAGACATGCCAAGAAGTAGAAGCTCTATTTCAAAGGCGCGCTCTTACAAAGAGATGGGCGAATTCTGGGATACGCATGACCTTGGCGATTATTGGGACCAGACTACGCCGGTCGAATTCGAAGTAGATATTCAATCTGAGGCAGTCTACTACCCAATAGAACCGAACCTGTCAGCGAAGATTTCCCGCATAGCGAAAAAACGAGGCGTGCCTGCGGAGACTCTGTTGAATCTGTGGTTGAAAGAGAAGCTGGGCGAAGAGACCGCGGCAAAATAATGACGCCTCACTATTAACCCATCACTGCCACTCACGCCAGGATCGCGACCACTTCCCTCTGAGGCTCGCCGCCGGTCACGCGAGCTTCCCTCTCGCCGACGTACACGTCAATCTCGCTTCGCACGCCGAACTTCCCTTCCAGATAAATCCCCGGCTCGATCGAGAAGCACGTGCGCGGAATCAACACCCGCTCGTCTTTAGTCTCCAGGTTGTCGATGTTGGCTCCGTTGCCGTGAACTTCGGTGTGGATGTTGTGACCCGTGCGATGAATGAAGTACTCGCCGTAGCCCGCCTTTTGAATCACCTCGCGGCAGACATCATCGACTTGCCAGCCGTAGATCGTGCGGCCTGCTGAGAACGCCTCTTTGACGTGATTCGTAGCAGCATCGCGAGCGTCTCGGACTACGTTGAAGACTTTTGTTACCTCCTCGGGCACCCTGTCGCCTACGAACGAAGTCCACGTTATGTCGGCGTACACCGAGTTAGGGCGATCCAGCTTCGCCCACAGGTCTATCAACACGAAGTCACCTTTGTTGATCGGCGAGTGATGATCTTGAGTTGGCCCGTAGTGAGGCATCGCGCTGTTGGCATTGACCGCGACAATCGGCGGGTCCTTGCTGAACATACCTCGATCGGCAAAGCACTTTAGTATGTACTGCTGAATGTCGTATTCGGTGGTGGGCGTTCCCGCTTTTATTCGAGTGCCGATCTCGGCAAAGGCGCTCTTGACGCTTTCATAGAGACCACGCGCCGCTTCGTCGTGCATCGCGAGCTGCTCATCTCCCCAGGCTGATTCAAACCGTTGAACAAGATCGGCGGATGATACGATCTCGACACCAAACGAGCGGATCAACTCGATCGTTCCCGCGTCCACTCTCGAGAGATACGGGATGGCCGCGTTCGGTGAGTATTGCATCGCGATTCGCGGGTTCGGCTTTCCGGTTGACTCGATGAGCGCGCTCTTCAAGTGGCTGTGAAGCTGTTGCCACGGAAGGTAGATCAGCTTCTTGCCCGGCAGATGGTCGATCACGTCGCGCTCGATTGAATGGACTATCCTCGTGGGTTCGCCGGATTGCGGGATGAAGTAGAACCAGCGGCGCGTCGCGATGTGACCTCCTTCGACCATCCCCAGGATGTTTGCCGCAATAGGATCGCTGCCGCGAAAGCTGTAAAACAACCAGCCATCGACATTCGCCTCTTTGAGAGCTTGCTGTATTGGTTCGATCAAAGTTTCCTCCGATACGTCACTTGAATTCGCGATACAACTGTTAACGAGTTTTCATTCTACAATCTGCACTCGCGAGCCTCAACCTCGGTTCGGCGCGCCGCGACGCAACAACACTTCTTGCATCCGCGTACAAACTCAAGCCGTAGAGGAAAGCAGAGGGAATAGGGGTTTCTGGTTCCTAGTTTCTGGTTTCTAGATTCGTTGCAGGGTATGAAACCAGAAACCATAAACTACAAACCAGAAACTGTGAATGCCTGAGAATGGCCGCTGTGCTATATTGACTCCTTTGAATTGAGTTCAGAGTACAAGCTTTAGCTTGCTGGTCTTGAGTCTTTTTGAGTCAAGGCAGCCTGAAGGCTGAACTCTGAACCCTCTTCTTTCGAGGAATGGCGTTATGAGGAGCCGGCTACAATTCACGTTGGGCGCGATCTTTTTCGCTCTGCTCCTGATGTATGGCGGCGCGCGCTTCTTCAGATCCCTAGCGCTGCTGGGTATGGAGAGCGACCCCGGGTGGGTTGCTCGGCAGGTTGGGAATCAGGTTCGTGTCGACCGGTTTCGCAACGACGAGGCTGCGGGATTGCTGCGAATCGGCGATGAGGTTGTCGCGATAAACGGCCAACCGATCAAGCAGACTTCTGAGGTAGCGAGAATCTTCCACAGTGTCGATCCCGGAAGGCCATATACGATTCTAATCAGGCGCGGCGGTATCCCTTTCGAAACCACGCTGCTATCGCAGGGCATTCCGCTGATCACCTGGATAGTGAACGGCGCCGCAAGCCTTGTGATCCCGAACATCTTTCTTCTGACTGGGCTGATAGTGTTTCTGCTCAAGCCCGACGACAAGCAAGCGTTGCTGCTCGCACTCATGTTCGGGATGTTCACCGGCGCTATCTTCGCTCTAACCGCCGTGTATTCGGGCGAGTCAGCCTCAATGGTGACGGCGATGCTGGCTGTTCATCTCGCTTCGCTGTTTCTATGGCCCGTGTTCTTTCACTTCTTCCAGATATTTCCCGAGCCTTCGCCGTTGCTTAGACGGTTTCCACGGCTCGAAGCCTATCTATACTTGCCGCAGTTGGTGACAATCTTTCCTTACTTAGGACTGCTGGAAATCCTTGCGGCATACGCGCCCGACCGTTACCCGGAGGTTAATTCTCCGGTGCTCACGAGGATCTGCGTTGTGATCGCTACAGCGTATATTGCGGGCGGGCTGGTATCGCTGTTCATCAACTATGGCCAGGCCGGGCGGGCTTCCAAGCGGAAGATGCGCGTAGTCGTCGCCGGGAGCATCGCCGGCTTCTTGCCGATATTCCTGACCATAGGCTTGCACATGCTCTTCGATCTGCGCGGGACGAGCCCGCGACTGGGACAGTGGCTCCTAGTCATAGCGCTGTTTGCGTTTCCGCTCTTTCCGTTGTCATTCGCTTATGCCATCGTTCGCCATCAAGTCATTCCGGTCCGATTGATCCTCCGCCGCAGCGTCCGCTACCTGCTGGTTTCGCGTGGATTCATCATAATTCAAGCAGTGGTAGTCTTCGCAGTATTGAGCTTCCTGTTGACCGGGAGCCGGCTGGCCGCGATCGATAGCCTCGGCGACCGGGCCGACATAATCGTGACAATGGCCGCAACCGCGCTCGCGATAGCCGGGCTCACTTTCTTGAATCAGCAAGTGATGCCCATGATCGACCGCAGGTTCTTCCGCGAATCCTATGACGCGCAGCAAGTTCTCTCAGAGCTCGGGATCGAGATGCGCAAGGTCTCGACGGTCGAGCAGTTGCTCGAGCGCGCGGTAGCCAAGATTCAAGATGCCCTGCACGTCGAGAACGTCACGATATTCCTGCGCGATCAAGAGACCGGCGATTATACGTGCGCGATCTCGTCTCAGCTCAACATTGATGGTATGAGCACTTCGCGTCGAGACCCGACGCTGACGCTCTCCCCGGATGGAGCGCTGGTGCAGCGGATGAGCAGGTTCGCAACGCCGCTGCCGGTGGATTTCGACAGGTACAACCCGTGGACCCAAAACTTGCTGTCGACGGAACTCGCGATGAACGACTCGCGAAGGCGCGAGAACGCGACGCTTCGTGTCGCAAGGTCGGCATTGCTGCTTCCGGTTGCCACCAAGGACGAGTTACTGGGCATTGTCTCGCTTGGTCCTCGGCTGGGTGATCTTCCATTCTCTCGGGATGACAGACACCTGCTGATGGCAGTCGCGCTGCAGATGGCTCTTGCTATTCAGAACGCCGAGTTAGTGCAGGAGATCGCGCTTGAAGAGCGGCTCAGGCACGAGCTTGCGATTGCGACGACGGTTCAGCAGCGGTTGTTCCCCGAGAGTCCGCCTGAGATGGCTTCGCTGGAACTTTCAGGAGTCTGTTATCCAGCTCGCGGGGTGGGCGGCGACTATTACGACTTCATCGCGCTCGGTCAAGGCAAGTTAGGGATCGCGGTAGCCGACGTGGCAGGCAAGGGAATATCGGCGGCGTTGCTGATGTGCACAGTGCAAGCGTCTTTGAGGAGCCAGGCTCAAACAGTGAACGGGCACCTTACCGAGTTGGTGTCGTCGATGAACAAGTTGCTGCACTTTTCCACTGACGCGAGCAGCTACGCGACATTCTTTTACGCTCAGTTTGATGAGCGGACCGGCCTGCTGACTTACGTCAATGCAGGCCACAATCCGCCGATGATCGTGCGAGCGGCAAAGAGCGTCAAGGTTCAGAGCGTGGGCGCCGGCGCACAAGAAAGCCTGATCCCGGCCGAAGGGATGCGAGCCGATCATGAGCAACCGGAAGTCAGGTTTCTGACAAAAGGCGGGCCGATCATCGGCGCCTTTGACGATTGCGTCTACGAACAAGAAACGATTCAGATGGAGAGCGGAGACTTGCTGGTAGCCTACACCGACGGCGTGACCGAAGCTCGCGACGCCCACGACATCGAGTTCGGCGAGGCCAGTCTGCGGCGGATAATCGATGCCTCAGCTCATGTGCCGGTGCGCGAGCTGAGCGAGCAGATTGTACACAGCGTACGTGAGTGGTGCGGGGACACGCCGCCGCACGATGATCTTACTCTTGTGGTGATGCGGGTGAGGTGAACCCAAACACAAAGGCACAAAGCGGCTTTAGGATTCGTTGCGACTTTGTGCCTTAGTGTTTGAATCTAGTCTAACTAGTTGCTACTTCTTTGATGCTCTTAACTGTCAGCGTCTCGCCGTCGAGCGTGCCTTCGATCTCCACTTGCAAGCCTTTCTCGAGCTTGGTGTTCTTGAGGATCTCCGCGGTCTTCGTGTTCCCGCCTTCGTCGAGTTTGTAGAGCTTGTTGTCGGAGAACAAAGCATAGCCGCTCTTGGCGCAGTTGGGCATCTGCGCGCACTTAACCGTATGGTTCTTCACCTTGTCGGCGCCGTTCTCAGTGGCAGCACGACCAGAGCACATGTTGTCGATTATGTAGCCAGTAAGCTTAACGCTCTTGCCTTCTCGAGCCGCCAGGGCGACACCAGCAAGCAAAAGTACGAGTCCTAAAACAGAAATCTTTCGAGCCATTTTTCCCTCCTGCGTTTTGTCGTTAATCTTGGTTCGGCGGCAACAAACCTAACAACCTTACGCGCGTCCGTCAATCTAACTCAGTTCGCCGCTACTTGTACGGGGCGTCCCCGCGCGGCCGCTCAGGGTCACCATCCAACAGACGGCGCAGGAAGATGGTGCGCTCGTACAGGTTAATCAGTTACCCAACTACTAGGAACCCAGCGATAAGACGAGACAGAAGCGAGAGACGAATGTTCGTTATCCCTGCCCTTGAGTCCCAACCAGCGCGAAGCCCAGCACGTCCGACAACCTCACGTACAATCGATCGAAGTTTGCGCTCGCGAGATGATTCGAATAGTGCTCGACGGATACATCGTTGATCTCGACCACCGCATCGGCCGAGCCTGGTTCCGTTCCGCCACCCTCCTTGCTGATCAGTCCTTGAGAAAACGCGAGCCCGATGCGGCCCCTCACAACCCCGAACGAGGTGTACACAACCAGTTGTCCGAAGGCTTGCGCTCCGCTGGCGTTAAGTGAGGATGTGAGCAGAGCAATTAACGCATCGGCGGGCGCGGCGATCTTGGTTTCATTCATCTACTACTCCCGTTGGAAAGAGTACTCCGATTGAAATTGTCGTTTGTCCGGATCGCCGGTTGATATTACGAGGAAAGCTCAGCCGGTGTAAAGCTCAAAGCAAAGCGCAAGACAACTCACCTCGCAACTGGATGCCTCCGAGCGGGTGCGAGGATTGATTCACGTCTACAGAGAACAAGCTGTTTGCTGGCCCGCGAGTTGCCTAATTGACCTGGCGGGAGAGCGCTGTGTATTGAAAACCGACATGAAGTTTCTGCATCAGTGTTGTTCATCAATGAGATTTCGCCCATACCCGGTTTGTCGGATGAAGACTGATCCAGCTTATGCCGACCGCTGCAAGGAAGAGGCGTTCTTCTAACGACGAGACGCTTTAGCTTCCGCTGGAGACTAAATGGCCAAACCAAGAGGGTGTTTAAGCAAACTGTTGCTGCTGATGGTAATCATCGGTGCAGCGGCTGTGGCGACGCCGCTACTGCGTCTTGCTCCGCTGAAAAATGCAGTTGAACTCAAGCTCTCGGAGGCGCTCGGGCGCAGGGTTATCATCGATTCGGCGAGGCTCACCCTCATAGGCGGTCCTTACGTTACGCTTACCGGAATGACTGCGGGTGAAGACCCGGAATTTGGCGAAGGTACCTTTCTCAAAGCTAACGAGGTGCGCGCCGACCTCGACGTCATTCAGTACTTGCGAACTCGTCAGATCTTCATCGATTCAATAACGCTCAAGTCGCCGCAGATTGATCTGGTAAAGAATTCCGGTGGTGTTTGGAGCTGGACCACTCTGGGAAGACAATCTTCGGAACAATCACCGGTTTCGCGTTTGGTTTCCGAGGCTGTTTCCTTTTTGTC
Source organism: Acidobacteriota bacterium (assembly GCA_038040445.1). Lineage (NCBI taxonomy): Bacteria > Pseudomonadati > Acidobacteriota > Blastocatellia > Candidatus Onstottus > Candidatus Onstottus frigus. The sequence continues at coordinate 152,550 of JBBPIG010000015.1, forward strand.
AATTCTATCGCTCGCGCCGGGAGCGAACCTATCGGAACCGACATTCCGGAAGATCAAGATCGAGAACGCTTCTGTGAAGATGATCGACTACACTGGGTCGAAACCCTCACAGGTGCTTTACAAGAACATCGTCTTGAATGCGTCGTTAAATCCCTACGCTGGTGGAGACGCTCGAGGCGGCAGCCAGGTCAAGGGCGAGTTGGTTGTACAGTCGGAGGAAGACGGCGAAGCCGATCGCTTCAACGCTACTCTGCCGTTCGACCTGAGGATAGACGATCTCGACGCCTCCAAGCTGTCGGTTACCGGCTCAGTCGGTCCGGGTCCGATCGAGACGAAGAACGTCAGTATTGGCGCGCTGGCTATCAATGGCGAGATCAATTCGAACAGAGAGGCGCCGTTGACCGGCAACGGCCAGATGTGGGCTACTGGCCTGGTCATCCACACGGTTAACCTCAGCGAGCGAGTGGCGCAAGCGCTGAAGCTCGACCAGATCGGAGATATGAGCCCGGGCACCGCGGTGGCGAGCCTTGAAACTGCCTTCCAAATTTCGGAGGGTACGTTCAATACGACCGGGCTTCGCATACAACATCTCGACGGGCTGGGAGATGCAACCGTACCAACCGGCTATTTCAAGATCGAGTCCGCGCTAACAGTGAACTACGAAGCGACGGTCGTTTTGTCGCCAGAGGCGACCTTACGCGTAAAGTCGGTGAGCTCGACTCTTGGGCTTGTTGTCACGATCCTCGAGACGAACAACCGAGTCTCGGTGCCGATTAACATCAGTGGAGATGTGCGCAACCCGGAAGTCCAGGTGGACGTCAGCCGAATTTTCTAGTGGAGTGTAAACATGAAATTGCTAGTCCTGTACGGGCGGTCCGCCGTGGCCGCCCCTCTTTGCCGCGAATGATACGACTACGTGAGAAGGGGCGGCCACGGAGGACCGCCCGTACAGGACTCGCTGTTACTTCATTCAAAGGAGGAGTCCATGAGATACGCAGAAATAATCAACCAACACAAGGTGAACGTCTTCGTCGCGGGGATAGCGCTCACGGTGGCTGGTTCGATTGGATGTACCAATACCGGGACCGTCACCACGACGAACTCAAATGCAGCGGCGACCACCAACGCTAACACCGCTGCCCCGACCTCGCCTGCTTCCGCTCTCGAAGCACGGGAGCCCGAGCGTTACAGCCTGACGACGACCATCACCATCCAGCCGACCGGCAATGCGCCTCAGGCTAACATACCTCCGCTCCAGTTTTCGTTCGCGAAGTTAGGGACGGATCGTCGAATCTCATTCAAGGTGCCCGATCCAGTTGGCGAGGTGATCTATCTTGAAAAGGCGCCGCTCAAATATCTGATCTTTCCGGCTCGCAATCAGTATGTCGAACTCGATCCGAATGAACTCGGATTCCAGCTTGGCGAGGTGATGAGCCCTGCGTCGGCTATCCAGCGACTAAAGGAACGCGCGCAATACGAGCAAATGGGCACTGAAACGGTGAATGGCAGGACGGCCATCAAGTACCGGTTCAGAGGCGCGGCTGATACTCACACAAAGGCCGGCACGGCTCAGGCGGACAGCGTCGTTTATGTGGATCAGGAAACCGGGCTGCCTGTGCGCTCTGAAATTGAGACGACCACTTCAAGCGGCGCGGGCGCGCGAATCGTAACCGCTGCCGAGAGTCTGCAACTCTCTCCTGATCCATCATTGTTTGAGGTTCCCACAACGATGAAGAAGGTCACCTCAGCCGAATTGAAACAACAGGTCCAGGGTTTCGCCAATACCGTTCGAGTCCTTGCCGCATATCTCCGGCAGCAGGCGGCGCCCACGCCAGCCGCCGGCGGCCAACCTTCTTCAAGCTCGAATCCGGCGCCGGCAAACGGCAACGCCAACCGTAGATGATTGGGCGATCGCCGGCGAGCGAGACTTCGGTTTGCTCGAGAGACTCTATCTCTGGCGAACCGGAACTCGCATGCTGGACGGAAACTTTTTGCCGGTGTGGATCGTGAACTCCGATCGGAGGTTGTCATTAGCGCCCGGCGGTCTGAATGCGGGAAAGTCGATGTTCGAGACCCTGAGTCTGAGCGAGTGACCGGCTTGAAATACCCAGTCGTCTCCAAAGTCGTAAAACGAGGCGCGGCGCACTTCGCCCGGTGATAAGCCCAGCACCCGCATCGCACCGATCGTTACCTCAGTCTCGGTTCCGTCGGGAGCGACGTCGTAGGTTCGCACTATCAGATCGATATCAGACGATGTTGTGCTGCTGACGAAGAGGCTGAACTCGCTGAGACCGATCATCTCGGTTTGTACATCGAACGGCGCGAACGTGTACTGAAACTGACGAGGCGCCGTTGCAAGCGCTTCGGCGTGGCCGCTGAGCAGGTCACTCGTCGAGGGTATGTCGGCGCCGCGATGTGAGCTTCGAATGCGTTCGGGGCGAAAGATGCCGCCCGCCGTTTCCTGCTCGACCGGCCCCTTCTTCTTACGCGACAGGATCCCGCCGGGCTTCAGAAACAACGGGACTGAAGCGATATCATCCGATGGAAAATCCGTGTCGGTAAATGGAAGAGCTGAGAACGGGGCGGGAGCACTTATCACCTTAAGCGGGTCAGTCGGGCCGAAGCCGCGCAAGTAATGATCGAACCAGCGCAGGACCTCGGTCGCGATGTAGAGATCTTCACCTTCGAATTGGTTTCCTCCGGGCGGATGACCACGACGCCCCAGATAAATCCGCTTGGGCGCGGTGATCTGAGAAAACACATCCAGCACCTGGGAGGCGGGAAACAGATAATCGTCCCAGGATTGAATGATGAGAGTAGGAACCCGAGGCTGCTTCGACGACTCCAGAATATCTTGCCCGTTCTCGTTGCGCGCGGAGATCGAGCGCTCCCGAAGCGCTTTCCTGACGCTCCTGTCCGGGAGCCGGCCTTCCGCGGCGGCGTCCAACAAATCAAACTGAAGCTCGCTGTAGTTGAAGAAAGGAGCCTGGCCCACATGTCGTTTGAGGCCCGAGTTAAACTCCGCTATTCCCAGCCCGTATTTAATCGCGCCGTTCGGATAGAGGGCTTGCTCGAGATCAGTCCACCCCACGAGAGGCACCACCGCCGAGACGCGTGGATCAGAGGCGATCTGGAATGAATGTCCGCCTCCGTATGAACCGCCCAGCACTCCTACCTTGGCCACTCGCGGCCCGATTACGCGATCGGGGTCGGTGGTCAGCCAATCGATGACTCGACGCAAGTCATTCAGCTCATCCGGTCCGGCAAGTGTTGCCTGCCCTCCCGATTCACCATCGCCAAACCCGCGAGCGGTGTAAGAGAGCACGATGTAGCCGGCTGCCGCGATGTAGTAGGCGAGGTTGTCTTCGCCGGTTAGCCTGTGCCCGCCCCACCCATGGATGTAGACAGCCGCGGGCGCAAGCGGAAAAAAACGCGGCTGGTACAGCGTAGCAGCAAGCTTGATCGTTCCCGAACCGAAGGAGCCTGCGGGTACTTCTATGAAATGGGTGGAGACATCTACGAGCTCAATTGCATGAGCGCGAGAGGCAGAAGGCCCGCCAGGAACAATCAACAGAGCGGATATTACGACGAGGCTGAACAGCTTTGACTTCGACATCACGACACACTCTTCTCGCAATTCAGAATGGGCAGCCGCGACGCATGATTGATAGCAGGCCTTACTCTTCGGGTCAACTCGGTTGGGTAGTGTCCTAATCTTGTGTTGGTCGACTAGGACACTATCGGGCGACCGCGTA